>JAKAUH010000658.1 GCA_021818605.1 Planctomycetota bacterium | reverse complement strand
GCGCTCGTGCTTCTCACCGTGGGCCGAGCCCCTGTGGTGCTCGTGCTCGTCGTCATCGTCATCGTCATCGTGGGCGTCGTGGTGTTCCTTCTTCCTCTCGCCGTGAGCGGCCTGGCCGTGCTCGTGGCGCTCGTGCTCTTCTTCCTCGTCGTGGGCGCGGACGATCTTGCCCTCCTGGGTGAGGAGGACCTCGGTCTTGATGTCGACCTCGTAGAGGGTAGGTCCGTGCTTGCCCCGGGCGACCCGCTCAGCCTTCTCGATCCGGGCGCCGGGGTACTTCGCGGCGAGCGTCTTCCGGACGGCTCCCGGCAGGTGGTCGACCGGGATTTCCTTCTCGATCTCCAGGACCCGTCCGTGAGGATTCACGACAACGTCGATCGAGTGGCCCGCCACGGTCAACTCGACCTCGTAGGAGGTTTTGCCGTCCTCGACTTCCTTCACGGCTCCCCGAACCTTCGCCCCGTGAAAGTCCTTCTTCACGGCCTTCTTCACGGCTGCCGGCAGCTTGTCGAACGCGATCTTCTCCTCGCCCGCGGCCGCCGTCGCGACCGCCGCGGCCGAGAGAGCCAACATGGCGGCCAGAGCCGCCCCGAACCGGTTCCTCATCGTCATCGTCGTTCTCCTCCGGGATGAGCGCCAGGGCGCACCGGCCCGGATGTCGGACCGGTCCCTCGACGCGGGGTCAAGCTTACCCAGGCTATCTAAAATCACACTGAGACGCAGATAAATTCCACCTCATCCTGCCCGTTTCGTCTCATTCACGAGCCCGCTGATGCTTTCCGATCGCGTCGGGACGGCGAGGCTCCTTGCCGAGCGGCGGGGGAAGGCCCGGCAGGGCCTTGCCCTCCCGGAAACGGGCCCCTTCTCAGTGAGATGGTTCGCGCACAGGTCCGCCGCCATCCTGGTGTAACCCGCAGGGTTTCGCGCGCCCGTTCCGTCCTCCATCGGCGATGAGTCGGATTTTAGAATCCGACACCCCAATCCCGCCGAATTATCACAAGGCTCAGACAGCGCACAACGCCTTCTGTCTGAGCGACAGACCGGCCCGGATGAGAATGCGGGGCATCCGGCCGGGAGCGCCCGTCGACCCCGGAGGAATCGGTGCACCCGGAGCGGTGCCGCCGTCGAACCGGAGAGAGTGTGTCCATGGATGGAAACGCATGGCGACGGTTCGCGAGCGGGGCGTTGCTCTCGGTGGGGATCGGCCTGTCGGGCTCGGGATCGGTGCGCGGTCAGGGGCAGACGGCGGCAGACGGCGGCGCGACGGCCGGGGATGGATCGGGTGCCGTGTGGCCCTCATCGTTGGTGCCGTCGTCCCTCGGCGCCGGGCGGAGCCCGAGCCCGATGGCGGCCGCGAGCGGTAGGGGGACGGTCGGGCGCGCCCGCCGGACGACCGCTCCCGCGACCATATCCGCTCGCGCATCGGCATCTACGTCCGCATCGGCATCGGCATCGGCATCGGCATCCGCATCAAGGCGGGCTTGCGGCGGCGCGGTGGTGGGTCGGTCCACCCGCCAGCGGATCGCGACGGCCTACCGGCCTGATTCCGTGTCGTCGTGGTTGCTGCAGCCCGGCGCAACGGCTCCGCGGGATCGAAGCTGGCAGGACGGCCCGGCACCGGCGCGGGCACCGGCGTCGGTGCGCGCCTCGGCGTCGGAGTCGCCGTCGATCCCGTCTCTGGGCGCGCCACCGAGTCGGGTGCGCGCCTCGGCCGCGACGGCGGCGGCCTCGAACTCGATCCCGAACCCGATCCCGGCTCCGGCTGCTGGCGCCGCGGCGGCGCCAGTACCTACGCGTACCAGGGCTGTGGCGTTCCCCGGGCGCCCGGCCAGCGACGGGGCGGTGCGGCGCACCCAGGCCGGCGCCCCGGATCTGGAAAGCGCCCCCCTGCTCGAGCCCGGCGCCCAGCCGCGGCCGACTGCCGAGCCGATGATGCCCCCGGCCGTCAGCGCCGCCGAGCTTGGCGGTCAGTCGATCACCCTCCAGCTCGCGCTTTACGGGGCACTCACCAGCAATCCCGACCTGGTCTCGCTCCGACAGGGGAATCCGCTGGCTCCTTCCGCCGAGGCCGTCGAGGTCGCCCGGCATTTCCCCACCACGCTCAATCCAACTGTCTGGGTCGACTACCGCCCGATCACACTGATCCCGCCCAATACCTTCGGCAGCTCCAGTCCCGGCGGCGGTGGCGGCGGCCACGGCGGACCGTTCTACCACTATGGGCAGAACTACATCCTGTTCTCCGTCCGCCAGCCGATCGAGTTGGGGCACCAGACGACGCACCGGTACCGGATCGCCCAGGCCGCGTATGACCAGCAAAAATGGAACGTGATCCAGGCCGAGCTGACCACGTTGGTGCAGACCTACCGCTTCTTCCAGACGGCCGCTTACCGCCGCGAGAAGTACCGGCTGGCCCAGGAGCTCGCGGATTTCAACGACCGGCTGGCCGCGTCCCTGCAGCGCCAGCTCGAGGCCGGCCAGCCGCAGGTCACCGCCGCGGATGTCTCGATGGCGCGGGTCGAGAGCCACGCCACCCGCCAGGGCATCAAGACCGCGCGGCAGGATTACCTTACAGCCCTGGGTGACCTGCGCAACCAACTGGGTGTCCCCGAGCAGGCCGGCGCGATCGAGCCTCTGGGCGAGTTCACCCTGCCCCCGTACATCCCGCCCGTGGATGAGGAGCAGATGATCCAGACGGCCCTGGCCTACCGCCCGGACATCCGCGCCTTGCGCGCGCAGGTCGCCAGCACCCATGCCGCGGTCGACCTGGCGAAGGGGAATCGAATACCGATCCAGGTTCTTGGCCCGCAGTATGCGATGGACGAGGCCGGCGTGCAGTACATCGGCCTCATCTGGGTGTCGCCCCTGCCCTTGTTGAACACCGGCAAGGCGCTGGTGCGCCAGCGACTTGCCGAGCACCATCGGGCGGGCGTGGCCGTCGCGCAGGCGCAGCAGCGGGCGATCGCGCAGGTGCGTGCGGCCGTCGCCAGGTGGAACGGTGCCACCGAGCTGGTCAACGACTCCGCCGGTCTGACCGACGAGCTGCGGAAGGAGGTCGACGGACTGGAGCGGCTGTTCGAGCTGCGCCAGACCGACCTGTCGCGCCTGATGACGGCCCGCCAGCGATTGATCCAGCTCGACAACGCGCGGCTGGACGCCATCTGGGCGGCCACCCAGGCCCAGGCCGACCTTTTGCTGGCCCTGGGCACGCCCATGCTGATCCAGAACATGCTGAGCCAGGCCGAGCGCGACGCCGGAGTGTCACCCCCCGCACCCGGCGTCGACGCCGGCCCGGGTCCGGACCCGGGACCGGGACCGGGACCGGGTGCGAGTGCCTCCCCACGCCCCTCGCCTGCGACGCCGCCCGCGTCGGTCCCGCTCGCCCGGACCGCCGCGGCGCTTTCATCCTCTTCCCCGACCCGCCCAACGATCCCCGCGCCCGCCATCCCCGCCGCACTGGCTGGGCCGGGCCTCAATCCGCCGGCCGCGATCCGGCGGTAAGGATCGCGAGACCCCGTCCGCCCGAAGTAGGTCAGGCTCTCAGCCTGACACGGGTCCGCATCCGCCCGATCCGCCCGGCTCCCGCCCCGGCGGCCTCAGACGCCCCCGCGCCCGGTCAGCCAGCCCGATCCGATCCGATCCGATCCGATCCGACGCGACCAACCCACCGGCCGGGCGAACCGAACGGCCTCCCCGCCTCGGCCCGCGCCCCGTCTATCCCCGTTACCAGGCGCCGGCCGAAACCACCTCGCCGCCGTTGCGGGTGCCCAGGGCGCGCCAGGTCGCCAGGGCGATCGTGTCCTTGACGAAGCCCACGTGTCCGTCGGCGAACACGACGTTGGCCCCCGAGGGATGCGCGCTGCCCGCCGACCAGGCCCCCTGATCGACG
>JAKAUH010000642.1 GCA_021818605.1 Planctomycetota bacterium | reverse complement strand
GGGGTGTCCGGCGGCGCGAAGTGCGCGAGCGTGTGCTCGAGGTGGCGGCGCTGCTGGGGATTGACGGCCAGCTCGCGCGTCGGCCGTCGGGGATGTCGGGGGGGGAACGCCAGCGGGTGGCGCTCGCCCGGGCGATCGTGAGACGGCCGCGGATGCTGTTATGCGACGAGCCGTTCTCGAGCCTCGACTTGCCCCTGCGCGCGGCGCTGCGCGAGGAGGTCGCCGAGTTGCACCGCCGGTTTGGCTCGACGCTCGTCCTGGTCACGCACGACCAGGCCGAGGCTCTGGTGCTGGGCGACCGGATCGCGCTTCTGGATCGCGGGACGTTGCTCCAGTGCGGGACGCCGCGCGAAGTCTACGAGCGTCCGGTCCATCGCGATGTCGCCGCGTTCGTCGGTAGCCCGCCGATGAATTTCCTGGCGTGCGCGCTGGTCCAGGACGAATCGGGCCTGAAGGTCCGCCTCGACGGCGGGCACGAATGCGCAGTTCCGAACGGAACCAGGCCTCGCCGATGGCCGGAATCGGGCCGCGTGTTGCTGGGCCTACGGCCCGAGGATATCGCCACGGCGCGGGAATCCGCCGGCGCCGCCAGGCCATCCGGCTCGATCGTCGAGCTGCGGGTCGCACGGGTGGAATTCCACGGTGCCGACGTGCTGGCGACGCTGATCATGGAATCGGGGCGGGTGGTGGCACGGTTGCCGTCGAGTCCGCCGATCCGCGAGGGGGATTCCCTTCGCGTCAGTCTGAACCTGGAACGGGCGATCTGGTTCGACCGGGACAGCGGTGGTGCGCTCGCCGACGGCGAATCGTAGTGGCGCAGCTCTTCGCCGTGGTTGCGGACCTAGCCGGTTCCATGCATGGCCTTTCCCGCCGATCGATTCCGATCCATAATGATTTCTGGGCGTCTTCCACGTTGACGCTCGGACGTTCCTCTTCCATATGGGGAGTGGTCCCCGCGCCAAGCCCAGGATGCACACATGGACGAGACCGATGAGGTCCGCCCGTTACTCGATCGTCTCCAGGCCGGCGACCAGCAGGCGCTGGGCGAGCTGTTTTCGATCTACCGCGACCGGCTGGGGCGGATGATTCGGTTCCGGCTGGATGGCAGGCTGAAGGGACGCGTGGCGACCTCGGACGTGCTCCAGGAGGCCTATATCGACGCGCTCAAGCGGCTGCCGCATTACCAGGCGGATCCCGGGATGCCGTTTGCGATCTGGCTGCGGTGGGTGACGATGCAGCGCCTGGTGGAGGTCCACCGGCAGCACCTGGGAGCGCGGATGCGGGATGCGGGCCGGGAGGTGGTGCTTGACGCGGGCGGCGGACTGGCCGCCAGCTCGGCGCGGATTGCCGAGTTCATTGGCGATCTGACGTCGCCCAGCCAGGCGGCGCAGCGGCACGAGATGCTGGGGCAGCTCGAGCGGGCGCTCGACGGCCTGGAGCCGATGGACCGCGAGGTGCTGGCGCTTCGGCATTTCGAGGAGCTGAGCAACCTCGAGACGGCCGCCGTGCTGGGTATCCAGCCGGCCGCGGCGAGCAAGCGATACGTACGGGCGCTCGAGCGGCTCAAGGGGGCGCTTGAGCAGTTGCCGGACTTCGGCGGAGGGGGGTCATGAGGTGAGGGACGTACCGACGCACGCGATCGACGACGCCGACCAGACCGTGATCCACACCGACGCCGACGCCGAGGCCGACGCGGCCGAGTGCGACGCCTTCGACCGCGTGGCCGAGGAGTTCGCCGACCGCTGCCGCCGCGGCGAGTCGCCGTCGATCGAGGAGTACGTCGCCCGCTTCCCCGAGCAGGCCCAGAGGATTCGCGACCTGTTCCCCTCGGTCGGGATGATGGAGCGGTTGAAACGCCGCGTCGACTCCGACCGCGACGATTCGTCCGACCTGCACGATCCGGGCCTCCAGTCGCTGGGCGAGTACCAGATCATCCGCGAGCTGGGCCGCGGCGGGATGGGGATCGTCTACGAGGCGTTTCAGGAGTCGCTCCAGCGGCACGTCGCGCTCAAGGTCATCCCGCGGCAGGGGCTGCTGGACGCCCGCCGTCGGCAGCGATTTCAGCGCGAGGCGATGGCCGTTGCTCAGCTCCACCACACGAACATCGTGCCGATCTTCGCGGTGGACGAGCACGATGGGCTGCCGTATTACGCGATGCAGTACATCCGCGGCGATGGGCTGGACCGCCGGCTGGAGCGCTGGCGTTCCGAGGGCCTGGCGCGCGGGGCGGCACACTGGCGGTTCGTCGCCTCGATCGGCATGCAGGCCGCCGAGGCGCTCCAGTACGCGCACGACCAGGGCATCCTGCATCGCGACATCAAGCCGGCGAATGTGCTGGTCGACGAGCATCAGGTTGCGTGGCTGACCGACTTCGGCCTGGCGAAGCTGATGGGCCGCGACGATCTGACGAACTCGGGCGATGTCGTGGGAACGCTCCGTTTCCTGGCGCCCGAGGCACTGCGGGGCGAGGCGGATCACCGTGGTGATATCTACAGCCTGGGGCTGACGCTCTATGAGCTACTGACGCTCCAGCTCCCGTTCGGCGAGCGGAGCCCCAGCGAGCTATTGCGCTGCGTGACCGAGGAGCAGCCGATCCGGCCGCGGAAGGTGGACCAGTCGATCCCACGCGACCTGGAGACGATCGTGCTGAAGGCGACGGCGCGCGAGCCGGGTCACCGGTATGCGACGGCCGGGGCGCTCGCGGCGGATCTGCGCGCCTTCCTGGAGGATCGCCCGATCCTCGCGCGCCGGGCGTCGCCGCCCGAGCGGCTGGCGCGGTGGTGCCGGCGGAACAAGGTGCTGGCCGCCGCGATGGGCGCCGCGGCTGCGGCGATGCTGTTCGGGTTGGGGGCGGCGCTGGCCGGCTATGTTCTGACCTCGCGGGCACTCGACCGAGCCGTTCAGAACGAGACGGCGGCGCGGCATGCGATCAGCCAGATGTTCGATATCCTGGTGGACGCCGACGATCACGGGCCGTTCAGCAATAACTGGGGCCTGCCACCCGGGGGTGGACCACCGTTCGGAGTCGGCACTCCGAAACCACCCGATCGTCGTTCAATGCCGCCCGATCGGGGTCGGAACCCGTCCGACCACGGGCGGCCGCCGGATGGCCAGGGACCTCTGCGGGTCAGCGACTCGACACAGGTTTCCGGCAAGCCGAAGCAATCCGACAAGGGGCCGCCGCATCGGGCGGAAGGGATGCCGGAACAGGTTGTCACCGCCATCAACGAGCGGGAAGCCGCTCTGCTGGAGACGGTGCTGGAGTTCTACGGCAAGTTCGCCGAGCGGAATGCGACCAACTCGCGGCTCCAGGGCGAGGATGCCCGGGCGTATCGCAAGGTCGCGACGCTCTACCGCAGGCTCGGGCGCTTCGAGGAAGCCGAGCAGGCGCACGAGAAGTCGCTCCGCCGCTTCGAGGCCCTGACCGCCGCGCATCCGGATGACGCCGGCTATCAGCTTGAGCTGGCACGGACCGTCGCCCTCGACGACCAGCCGGATATCGACGATTCGCAACCCGATCGCAGCGCCGCGGCCCTGCGCCAGGGGATCGGGATCGTCGAGCGGCTGCTCGAGAAGACGCCCAGGAAGCCCGTGCACGCCGCGGCCCTGGCGCGGTGGAATGCGCGGCTCGGCCATGTCCTCGGCGACAAGCCGGGCCGGACCGATGAGGCGGTCTCCTGCTACCGGGCCTCGATCGCGCACGACGAGTGGCTGGCGGAGCAGATCCCCAATCCCTGGGTGGTCCGCTGGGTCATCTCGTGGAACCGCCAGAATCTCGCGAATCTGTTGATCGACCGGGGCCGCAAAGACGAGGCCCGGCAAGTTCTCGATCGGGCCGTCGAGGAACTGCGGACGCTGGACGCCGAAGAACAGCGGAAGCAGGCGGCCGGGCGCCG
>JAKAUH010000212.1:1994-3896 GCA_021818605.1 Planctomycetota bacterium | reverse complement strand
CCGCGGTCCGGGGGCCCGCTCAGCCGCCACAACCCAACCCCCGAAGAACCCCAGATTCCAAACAATACCCGCAAGTCCGTAAGTCCCTGTGATACAAGGAGTTACATCTAATTCCAGAACATAACGCAACTCCTTTGCTATCAGTTACTTGCTTCGATTCTGGCCCTTATTCCGGAACGCCCCTAATAAACCAGCGAGGCCGACGTCAATTACGATGTCGATGGCTCCTTGACAACTTGAACGACAGTAATATGCCATCCCGTCCGGGCTGGCAGGGCATCCACGAGATACCCGAGGCCGGCCACAGCAAGGAGCGGCTGGCCACACGGCATGCGGCGAGGGCCGGTGAAATCCGGCGCCTCTCAGATCAGCGCCTCGCCACCTGTAGGCAGGCCAACACGGATGCTCTCAATCTCGGGCGGGGTTCTTGAGGGCTCGAACCACTCTGAGCTGGCGCGAACGAACCCCAATCTTCCTATTTCCTTCATAACGCCGTCGACGGTCTTCGGCGTCGAAGCGGTGCCCGGGGGGCATTGGACAAAACGAGCCTCATGTCGCGCGGCGACACTCATCCCGATGAAAGCGCCACACCGCGTACGCGCACCCATGATGTCCCCTGTTTTTTCAGAGCAACCCAATGATGCCGGACTCTGGCAGGCGCCCTGGTGTTCGTTTTTCCATCAAGCGGTCCGTGTTCAGGATGCGTGCCGCGAGCGCCCCGACGGCACGCGGGCTGGTAACAATCCGAAGAAGCAGGGGAAATCGGCCACTGGATCATGGCCGAAGACCCGGGCGAAGCGGCGACGTCCGTCGTCAGGTCATGCTGGAAGAAAGCACCCGGCGGCTGACGTCGCCAGTCTGCCGGAGCTTCGGACGCCCCGTGGATTCTCGCACTGGATCGGGTAAACTAACTCCACTCTTCGCTCGCATGGGTTCATGGGTTGAACCGTCGTCGATGCGTGTTCCGCCGTGGGGACCGAGGGGGTCGGCATGATCATCGTCGTGAAGTGTCCAGGCTGCAAGAAGCCGTACGAGCTGGAAGGCGCGCTGGCCGGGAAGAAGTCGAGGTGCAAGCAATGCGGCGAGGTGTTCCGCATCCCGGTCCCGACGGCCCGGATCATTGAGCCGGCGCCGGCGGCGCCCATGACCGGCCGATCGTCGCCCGCCTCGCAGCCAACCTGGATCGCGACACCCGTCGAGGACGATGTCGCGCCTGCGGCAGCGATCACCCGCCCGGCCCGACCGGCCGCGCGTGAGCCGGCTCCGGCATCGCTTCCCCCGCGCGCCGCGGCTCCGGAGTATCGCACACAACCCCCGCTCCCGAAGCCCATGCCCTCGGCCTTCGATGACGACCTGCCTCCACCGCCAAGGGCCGGCTATCGCCCCAGACCCCAGCGCCCTACTGGACCCGCGTACCGCGGGGGCGACTCGGATTCCGGCGTCGGCGCCCTGATCTGCTTCCTCGTGCTCGATGTCCTTTTCACCCTCGGCATGTACCTCTACATCGTGCTCGGTGAAACCGATGCGAACCGTGCCGGCCAGGTTTACCGTCTGAGCACGGGCGCCAGCTTCATCATCGCCTGGCTGCTGGGCCTCTGGGGCGGCATCTGGCTGCTGGTGATCGCCTTCCGCGAGGACGCCATCAAGGGCCTGTTCTGCATCGTCGTTCCGTTTTATCCCCTCTATTTCGTCACGAGGCGCTGGGAAGAACGGCGCGGAACGCTCGCGCTGAGCACCAGCCCCCTGCTGGCCGTGGTCATCAATCTCGTGCTGGGGTGGCTGGTCGCCACGTCGATCCGCGAGCACACGCCGCCCCCCGGGATCATGCCCGGCGGCGGTTCGACCACGGTGGCGAGCAATCATCCCGGGGATCCGCCCGTGGCGCAGCCAGCTCCCACCCCT
>JAKAUH010000212.1:0-1984 GCA_021818605.1 Planctomycetota bacterium | reverse complement strand
GGCCCTGTCGACCTCGGGCCGCAAGGCCGACGCCGCGCAGATCCGCCGGGCCGAGCAACTCATCCGGAAGGGTCTCACCGTCGTCACACAGTTGAACCGCACGCTCTCCACGATCCACAACGCAGCGTCGCTTCGCGCCGCGGCGCATTCGATCCAGATAACGACGATGTTCAGCCGGGTGCCGATGCACCGGCCGAGGAACCTTGACCTCGGGCCGAATGAGATCGTCGCGCTCAAGCACCGGATCGGCAGCGAGATCCGGACGGCGTTCACCGACTTCAAGAACCAGATCCTGCGGATCAAGTCGATCCCAGGTCTCGGCGAGGGGCTGGACACTCGCAAGCTCGCGCAGATCGACGAGATCATCGACGTGTGGTCCCTCAAACCGGGCGAAGAGCAGATGCCCGAACTGGTCGAGCCGCCGGCGCCGGCAGATCGGTTCGGCCCGCGGGGCGGCTTCGCACGCCGGGGTCCCGGCGGCATGCGGCCCGGCGGACCCGGGTTCCCGCCCGGCGGATCTGGCCCGAGAGCCTTCCCGCCGGGGTTCGGCGGGCCGCCGGGCGATTTCGGCCGGGTACCGATGGCAAAGAACATCGCCGAGCAGGCGGATCGCGACTATCAGTCGATGCGCCAGTCCTTCGGCGACCGAGCCGCGTCGCTGATCGTCAACGGACTGCCGACCGGCGGCGACCCGCCCGCTTCCGACGTCACCCAGGCGATCAAGAAACGGATCGATGAGCTCGCGCCCACCGTGACCTCGATGCGAGGAGCGACGATCGGCGACCGGTACGAGCAGGCCTTTGGCCCGGTCGACGACCTGCAGGCCCTGGCGATCCACATCGACTTCGGCGCAGTGAAGGTCAAGGTGAAGGAGAAACGGATCGAGGTCGATCTCGACCCAAAATGGGCCGCCAACGTGCCGCGGCAGCCGAAGACGACGGCCAGCGCCAGCGCCGGCCGTCCTGGGAACCAGGATCCCGAAATCCCCGCCGGCGCCGATGGCGTCACTCGCTCGCTGATCGAGCTGAAATCGTCCGACCCGTGGAAGAGACGGCGGGCGATGGAGCGGCTCCAGCGCACCACCGCCGACGGCCGGGTCGACCAGGTCGTCGCCGCGTTGATCCCGCAGCTCGAGGGGGACGACGGCGGACTGGCCAGCGAGGCGGCCAAGGCGCTAGGCGTTTGGCGGTCACCCGAGGCGATGACCGCCCTGATCGGCCGGATGAGCGAGAATCGCCATTTCGTGCGGAGCGACTCGATCAAGGCGCTGGGCAAATACAAGGATCTCAAGGCCGCCGAGGCGGTCGCCTCGGTGATCAAGGACGACATCTTCGCGACCGAGGAGGCCCTGAAGGCGATGGGCGAGGTCGCCGAGCCAGCATTGATCCCACTGCTGCGCCACGGCGAATCCTCAGTGCGGTCGCATGTCTGCCGCATCCTGGCCGTGATCGGCGGCCAGGAGACGCTGGCCGCGATGAAGTCCCTGCCGGCGGATCCCGATTTCGGGGTCCGCGTGGCGGCGAATGACGCCTGGAAGCAGATCATCGCCCGCGTCGGACCGCCGCCCCGGAACACCCGCGGCAAGGCCAGAGCCGCCCAGACGGGAGGCCCGGGACGCTAGTCCAAACCAACCACCAATCGGGAACCACGCGCGACGGATTCTCGCCGATCCTCCCCATCCGCCCGCTTCCACGGCCGTTCCCGCAGATTCTGGACAGAAGACCTGACCACGAAAAACGCGGAATCCCCCGAAAAGGGACCGAGGCAGTCTCCGGGGCCCTGGCGAACCGACCGGCACTTTCGTCAGATTTCGTGCCTTTTTTGTGGTTGTCTTCGGGTCCTGACTGGAGCCCTGTCGGGGATTCTGATCTCACGGATGGTGGAGAATTCGGGTTGCTCGTGGGCCGCTTGCTGCTCGTGGGCCGCTGTTCGCGACTTGCCCCACGTGCGATCCGCGTCGACCGCCCCTCAGTGGCCCGGCCAA
>JAKAUH010000167.1 GCA_021818605.1 Planctomycetota bacterium | reverse complement strand
CTATGCCGGCGCGGTGCACCGCTACCTGCTCAAGGCGCTGCGCGATCCGGATATCGCCGAGGAGCTGGACCAGGAATTCGCCGTGCGGTTCCTCCGCGGCGACTTCCGCCACGGCGATCCCAGCCGCGGCCGGTTCCGCGATTATGTCAAGCGCGCCGTTCAGAACCTGATGAAGGACTATTACCGCCGCCGCAAGCGCGACGGCGCCGGCCGACTGGTCCCCGGCGTCACCGAGCCCTCCGCGCTCGATGAGGGCCTCGTCCAGTTCGACCGTCAGTTCCTGCAGAGCTGGCGGGCCGACCTGCTTGAACGTGCCTGGGCGGCCCTCGACGAGCTGGAGCGCACCAGCGGCCAGCCGTATCACACAATCCTCCGTCTGCGCGTGGACGAGCCGGGTCTCACCTCCAAGGAGTGGGCCGTGCGGCTCGCGCAGAAGCTCGGGCGCCCCATCAGCCCGGGCGCGTTTCGCCAGGCGCTTCAGCGCGCCCGGCGCGAGTTCGCCGTCCGGCTTCTTAACGAGGTTCGCGACAGCATCGAGGAGCCCACGGCCCAGTCGCTGGAACAGGAGTTGGCCGATCTCGAGCTCCTGGAGTACTGCCGTCCCTATCTCGATCGCGCCTGAGCGATCGCGATGACCATGACGATCACCCCAACGACCGCGCTCGCGCCCATGATGGCGGGATGGCCGTTCCCTCAAGTCCCGGCTCGGGATCGCCGAAATTGGGGAGGCTCGACCTCGTTGTGCCGCGGGGCGCCGGCCGGCCGCCGATGGGCGGTCCTCCGCGCCGGGCCCTTCGGCCTGCGCGGACGGCTTGCGGCCCGCGTTGACAGCCTGAGGGCTTCCGGATAGAGTCCGGCGGCACGTCAGGGCGTAAGCCGACGGCGCGGTCTGGATAGGCTGCATGAGGAGACCGCGGCGAGTCATCGCCCCGCTCCGTCGTCGTACGTCCGGGGCGCGTGTTCGGGCGATCCCAAGGACGGAGACGCATTCCGGCACGGGTCCTTCTCGACGGGCGAGGGTGAATCATGGACGATGTCCCCGCCGGTCCGGCGAGCCCGGGGCCGCGGAGGCCGTCGCTCTCGGTGGTGGTCCCCGTTAGAGACGGCGGACGCGACTTCGAGCGGTGCCTCCGTCGGCTTCGCGACTCCGCCCTGACCGACTTCGAGCTGATCGTCGTTGACGACGGCTCGACTGACAACTCGGCCGCCGTTGCCGAACAGGCCGGCGCGGTCGTCGTCCGCCTCGACCGTCCCCAGGGACCCGCCGCCGCGCGGAACCGTGGCGCACGCGAGGCCGCCGCACCCCTCATCTTCTTCCTCGACGCCGACGTCGCCGTCCATCCCGAGACCCTCGGCCGGGCGCTGGTGCGATTCGCCGACGATCCCGGCCTCTCAGCCCTCTTCGGCTCGTACGACGACACTCCCCAGGCCCACGGCCTCGTCAGCCAGTACCGCAACCTGCTGCACCACTTCGTCCACCAGCAGGGCGATTTCCGCAACAACATCCGCCCGGCTCACACGTTCTGGACCGGTTGCGGCGTCATCCGCCGCGAGGTGTTTCTCACCTTCGGCGGCTTTGACCCGTGGCTCTATCCCCGCCCGGCCATCGAGGACATCGAACTGGGCTACCGCCTCACCCGCGCCGGCCACCGAATCGTCCTGGCCCGCGACGTCCAGGCGACCCACATGAAACGATGGTCGCTTGCGGAGATGATCCGAACCGACATCTTCCGCCGTGGCGTCCCGTGGATGCTGCTGATCCGTCGTAGCGGGACCGCCGAGACCGACCTGAACGTCAAGGCGACGCAGAAGCTCTGCGTTGCGCTCACCGGGCTGTCCCTCGCCGTCGCCGCGGTGGGCCTGCTCGCGGCCATCGCCAGGTTGCCGGGCGCTGCGGGCCTGATGCTCGCCGCCGCCGCGGGAGTCGCCGCGATCGTCTCGCTCAACCGCGCCTTCTTCGCCTTCCTGACGCGCCGCAAGGGCTGGCGTCTTGCAGCCGCCGCGATCCCGCTGCAACTGGTCTATTACTGCTGCTGCGGCCTCTCGGTCGTTATCGCCATGACCCACTGGAACCTCGGCCGCATCCACCGCCTCCTCACCCGCCGCGACACTGCCGTTGTCCCGGCTCCGCACCTGGCCATCGACCGCGGTGAGGATTCAAACGGGCGGCCGCGGAGGCGGCGGCTCTTGCGGCGGAGTGTCGAGGAGACGTCTCACGCAGAGACGCCGAAGGGCGCAGAGACGCAGAGAGGCGGAACATTTCGCGGTGACGCATAGGAAAACGCAAACTTTCGATGTTATATTAATATGATGATTTGTTTTTCGGTCGTGACCTTCGCCGTTAGTCTTCTCGGCGTCTCTGCCCTCTCTGCGTGAAACGTCTTTGTCTCTCCACGGCTCTGCGTGCAACAGACTCCGATGCGGAGGCTGCGATGAGGATCGGGATCGACGGGAGCTGCCTGTCCAATCGCCGCGGGTTCGGCCGGTTTGCCCGGCAGCTGGTCGAGGCGATCTCGCGCCAGGCGACGCCGCATCGGTTTTTTGTGTTCGTCGACGGCCCATCGGCGGCGACGGTCGAGGTGCCCTCGGGCTTCGAGCGGGTCGTGGTGCGGGTCGACCAGGCGCCCAGTCGGGCGGCCTCGGCGCAGGGACGCCGGCGAATTACCGATATGTTCGCCATGGGCCGCGCCGTGGCACGCTGTGCGCCCGACGTGATGTACTTCCCGGCGACTTACAGCTTCTTCCCGGTCTGGAACGCCGGCCGGCTGGTCGTGACGATGCATGACACGCTGCCGCTGTCGCATCCGGAGTTGGTTTTTCCGCGACTGGCGGGCCGGATCGCCTGGCAGCTCAAGGAGACCGCCGCTGCTCGGTGGGCCGACCGGATCGTCACGGTCTCTCAGGCCTCGCGCGCCGCGATCGAGCGCTGGCTCGGCCGCCCCGACTCGCGGGTCCGCGTGATCACCGAGGGGCCCGACCCGATCTTCGGTCCCCGCACGCCGGGCCCCGAGTCGGACGCCGTCCTTTGCCGTCGCGGCCTGCGCCCGGGCGAGCGATACCTGCTCTATGTCGGCGGCCTCAGCCCGCACAAGAACCTGCCGCGGCTGGTCGAGGCGTTCGCGACCGCGGCGCCCGCGGACACGCGCCTCGTGCTCACCGGCGACGTCCACGACGTGTTCCACACCTGCGTCCCCGAGATCCGCGCGGCGATCGAGCGCCTCAGCCTGGGCGATCGTGTGATCCTCACCGGATTCGTGCCCGACGATGAGCTCGTTTTTCTCTACGGGTGTGCCTACGCGCTCGTGCAGCCGTCGCTGCTCGAGGGCTTCGGCCTGCCCGCCGTCGAGGCGATGGCCTGCGGTACGCCCGTGATCGCCAGCCGGGCCGGCTCGCTCCCCGAGGTGATCGGCGAGGCCGGCATCTTCTTCGACCCGACCGACGTCCCCGCGATCGCCCGATCCCTCGCGGAGCTGCTGGCCGACGGGGCGCTCCGCGACATCCTGGCCTCGCGGGCGCTTGTGCGCTCCGCCCTCTTCACCTGGGACGCTGCCGCGCGCGCCCTGATCGACTGCTTCGACGAACTCGAGCCCGGCCGATCGGCCGTGAGGTCGGCCCGCCGCGCCTGAATGCCCGGATTGCTGCTCCGCGCCCGTCCGCCGGGATCGCTCCTCGCGGCCGGGCGGGCCGTTGCCCCGCGGCGACCGGCGGGATAACCTCGGTGGGGAAGGCCGATCGGCGCGAGGGCCGCGGCCGCGTTGAAGCTCCTCCTTCCGATCCGGGGTTTTCCCACCATGAACCCGCATCACAACCAGTGGGGACCGCGCGCGGTCCTCGCGATCGTCGCGGCCGGCTGGCTTCTTGTCGGCCCTGGTATCGGCTCGCGCCATGAGTCCCGCGCCCAGGAGTCGAAGTCCAACCGGCCCACGCTGGGCACGATCGAGCGACGGGATGCTCGCTTCGACCGCCTCGTGCCGGCCAATGCCCGCGTCGAGCGGATCGCCGAGGGCTTCGACTGGTCCGAAGGCCCGGTGTGGGACAGGCAGCACCGTTATCTGCTGTTCTCGGACGTGCCGCTCAATACGGTCTTCCGCTGGCAGGATGGCGAGGGCGTGAATGTCTTCCTCAAGCCGAGCGGTTACACCGGCGCCACTCCGCGGGGTGGGGAGCCGGGCTCGAACGGCCTCCTGATGGACGCCCAGGGACGGCTGGTCCTCTGCCAGCACGGCGACCGCCGCGTCGCCCGGCTCGGCGACGGCAACACATTCATCACCCTGGCCGACCGCTACATGGGCAAGCGGTTCAACAGCCCCAATGACGGCGTCTACAGGTCCAACGGCGACCTGTACTTCACCGACCCGCCATATGGCCTGCTCGGCCTGAACAAGGATCCGGCCAAGGAGCTCGATTTCAACGGCGTGTACCGCATCTCGGCCGCCGACGGCACCGTCACCCTGCTGACGAAGGAGATGACGTTCCCGAACGGCATCGCCTTCTCGCCCGACGAGAAGACCCTGTACGTGGCCAACTCGGACCCGAAGAAGGCGATCTGGAAGGCCTTCCCGGTCAAGGAGGATGGCACGCTCGGCACCGGCCGGGTGTTCGCCGACGTGACCAGCTCCGTCTCACCCGCGAAGAAGGGCCTGCCCGACGGGATGAAGGTCGACGCGTCGGGGAACCTCTTCGCCACCGGCCCCGGCGGCGTCCTGGTCTTCGCGCCCGACGGCACCCACCTGGGCACATTCGCCACCGGCGAGGCCACGGCCAACTGCGGCTGGGGCGAGGACGGCACGGTCCTCTACATCACCGCCGACATGTACATCGGTCGGGTCAAGCTCGCGACGAAGGGCAAGGGATTCTGACCGTACCCGGAAGACCAGCGGGCTCGGCCGTGACGGACCGCGGCCCGGCCCATCCGGCACAATTCCCCGTCCGGTTTTCGCGACAACTTCATGAACAGCCGAATCTCGCGATGCCATGGTATCCGGGCCGCCTGAGGATCGGCGATCGGTGCCAGGAGCTCGGCCGAGGTGAAGGCGCTTCGGCTGAAGTCCCGGGACACGCCTGTTCCGTCGTGTTCCCGGCACCTCGAGCCTCCGCGATGAATGCACACCGTACCGGGATCGCCGCTTCGTTGCTGGTCGTGGCCTGGCCGCCCCCGCTCCTGGCACAGGACGCGCGGTCCCATGATGCGGCCGGGGCGCCGGTGAGCTCACTCCGGGCCGCGACGTGCCAGGCGGTGACCCACGCGCTCGACGGCCCGTTCCTCGCCAGGCCGTACCTGCAACCCGGCTACGCCCCGGCCATGGGAAGCTGGAGTTGATCAGGCTCGCGGCCGACGCCGACGCCGACGTCAACCGGTCGGTCGACTACCGGCCCGGGCCCGATACCCGCTGGCAGACCGCCGAGACACCCGTCGTCCGGCGGGTCGTCGTCGGCGGTATCGGGACACATCGCGTCCATCGCGTCCCGCTGTCCGGCCTCGAGGCGGGCGTGACGTTCGCCTACCGCGTCAGCCGTAACGGCAGGGCCGTCTTCGAGTCCGAGGCCCGCGCCCCCAGGGTGGCCAGCCAGCGGCAGTGGTTCGTGGAATGAGTTTACGTGAGATCACCTATAAAATGTATTATTGTTCACGGTTATCGATGTCGATGGCTCGACCGTGACCGTCCGCCAGCTCACGCCCGAGGACGACGAGGTCGATCCTTTCGTCGTCACTCGATGAGGCGGCGCACGTCCCGTTCGTGAAGGCCCGGCGGCCGCTGCCTCCTCGAAACGGGCCTCAGTTCGGCCCGTCCCCCAGCTCCGGGTGACATCCCGGCTGGAGGCGCAGCAGTCGCCAGAACTCGGCATGTTCATCCGGCCCGAGGTGGTCAAAGTACTCAAGCTGCCAGGTGCAGTCGCCCGACCCGGCGGACATGACCTTTCCCTCCTTCGCCAGGATTTGCGTGGCGGCGAGGGAAATCCCGCCCCTGGACAATGGGCCGCGGGGGAAGTAGGACATCGACACATAAGGGCCGCGTCTTCTCAGCATGTGCGGCGGGATCCGGCGGATCAACGCCTCGACGTCATCCCCCGGCCCGACCAACCGCAGATAAAGCTCCCGCGCGATGGGGTGCTGCCCTCTCAGGTGGTAGGAGTGCTTGAAGTCCACAACACACCGAAACGCCAGCACGCCTGTGCCCAGGCAGATGCCCAGCACGGTGATCGCGGTCATCATCCGGCGGACCGTCAGGCGGAACCGAGGCCATCGCATCGACCGGACCTCCTCGTGTGCCTTGCCACGACCCTCGCATCGAAGCTTGCCCTGGCCGCAACCAGCGACTGCCCGCGGCTGCGCCTCACATCGGCTGCTTCTTTGCCTTGAGGATCGCGGCCCACTGCGACGGCTCCGGCGGCTCGTCCTCCTCGTGCGCGATGTGCCGCCGGATCCGGGCGGCAAGCTCGAGGGTCAACGCGAGTCGTCCGTCTGGATCATCCACACGAAGGGCCCCGATCGTTGCGTCGAGGAACGCCAGCAGGTCGCGCGCGACCTCGCCCTCGCCCCGCCAGATGTGATAAAGGGCGAAGCTCTGCGCGCAGATGCCCCGGCCTTCGGTGCCGCAGAATTTGCCGTAGAGCAGCCGGCCCTTGTGGGCCAGCCGCTCTCGCTGTTCGGGCGACAGAGCGGTCTCGACGAGTCCCATGGCACGCGTCTCCCCTGGTGTGAGATTATCGTAAGACCGTGCGCGGTTCGCTGCAAGCACGCGAGCCCTGGGACGATCGACGGCCCCTTCCGAGTGGAGCCCCCGGGTGCAGTCGGAACGCCCGGCGCCTAGGCGGCCGGTCGCGGCAGAGACCGGATCGCGTGGAACTTCACGCCCTGCGGCGACTCGATGCCGCAGAACCGGCCGATGCCCGGGATGTCCATGGGCGTGACGAAGAGCGTGCCGCCGTGTTCCTCGGCCACGCGGGCGGCCCCGTCGGTGTCATTGACCGTGAAACCCGTCCTCCAGTGCGGCTTGTGATGCAGTCCTTGCCCGGCGGAAACGGCTTCATTCCGGCGATCGGCTCGCCACCGAGCCGGAAGACCGTGTGGTCGAACCCCGGCATCGACTGGACCTCCGGCGCCCAGCCAGGGACTCCCGAATCGAACGCCGATGCGCGGCCGACGTCGTTCGTCATGCTCTCGGTCCAACTCGGTGCGCCGTCCAAGCTGCGTTCGGCGTCGCTCCCGGGCATCGCCCACGGCTCCCAGATGCCGAACGCGGCGCCGTTGGGATCGAAGCAGACGGCCATCCGACCCTGGTCGCCGATGTCGCAGGGCGGCTTCGTTGTACCGCCCAGCGCCCTCACCTTCTCGCAAGTCGCGTCGGCGCTATCGACCTCGACCAACACGCCGATGCACGACGGCACGGCACGCCCGGCGGTGTCTTCGGGCCCTCCAGGTCGAACAGGCCGCCGATGTTGCGGCCGCCGGCCTGGACCCCGTGCCTGTAGCCGGGCGTCTCGAAGTACGTCCAGCCGAGCACCCGTGCGAAGAAATCCATCGCCTCGGCCGGCCGCGGCGTCAGGATGTTGACCCAGCAAAACTCGCCCGTTCTGCGCAGGTCCGCGGACATGGGTCTCCTCCTTTCGTCGAGGATGCAGGGGATCGGGGCCGAGCCTCACCCGGCCTCGATCGTGGACACTGTGCCGATCGTCGCAGACGGCTCACATCACTCGTCGCCCGACGGCCCGTACATCCCCGGGATGGGAACGTCGTTCAGCCGGAGATAAACCAGCAGGATCGCGCGGTGGTGGATCAGGTGATTGAGCCCCATCGAGCGGATCACGGCCGCTCTCGGCATCGTGAAAACGGGCTGGCCCCCCAGCTCCAGCGTCCATGGGACGACCAGGCTCTCATCCTTCACCTCGATGATCGCCTGCCGCGCGGCAGCGACGTTTTGGTCGAACCTCTCGAGGATCTCGTCGCGGCTGCCGAGCGCCGGAAAGCGATACGGCTCGCCGTCCACGGGCGCCACGTCCAGCGAGGTCGTGTTCAGGATGATCGTGAGCCAGCCGGGGATCTCCGCCAGGTGGATGGCGTTCCAGCCGATCGTGTTCGACTTCGGGTGCGGTTTCCAGTCGAGCTTGTCGTCGGGAATTCGCTCGAGCACCTTGCGCGTGCTTGCCATCTCCTGATCGAACTCGGGCAGAATCGAATCGGCGTACGACATGGGATTCTCCGTGACGTTGGTTCAAATCACCTCACCAGACATCGCTCGGGGCCAGATCGCTCAGTCCATTTTCAAAGGCGATGCGTCGAGCCGGCACTCCCATCCGACGCACCCGCCCCGCCGGCAATCGGCGCCACATCAGAACCTGGTGTCTAACCTGGTATCGACTTTTTGTCAACAGGCGTACAGTATTTCTTCGGGCGGTCGCCTTCTGTCGGTTGGGATCGAGCCGGTCGATCTTGTTCAACGGTCCGCGAGAGGACAAGCAGTCCCGTTGTTCCGGATGTAATCTCCGCCGCGACCACCAGCCCCGAGGTCGAAGACTGTGAGGATTCCCGCGCCCGTTCTGACGAATTGTCAGACGGAGCGTCATTCCGGCGCGAATCAAGCATCGGGTGAAGGACAACTGGCTGAAGATGCCCGACCGGTTCGGCTGGTTGCGGCGGATCGAGACGGAGATCAACGATCCGCGGGAGTTCCGCGTGCGGCGACTGCAGCCGCGCGATGGGCGGCGCTCTACGGTTCGACGGAGGATGTCAACGAGCGTCGTTGTGAGAGTCGTGTTGTGGCCGGATGTGCATGGGGCCGCATGTGAGGGGTCTGATCGCGAAGGTGCCGCACAGCCATCGGTGGCAGGTCCGCAAGAAGGGACACCAGGTGTTCGGTGCGGTCTTGCAGTTGTATCGCCGTGGGATTTCCGCGGCGCGGCGATGGACACCGCGGTGTGATCCGCCGAGGAGCCTCGCGCACGGCGCAGGGACCCGACGGAGTAAGATTCTAAGAAAGACCCCGCTCGTCCGTTATCCTGGATGAACGGCTTTCGGTCCCTTGGCGGGCAGGGTGATGTCCAGACGAATCGACCCCGAGCACGACGAATGGGTCCGGGGCGTGGTGGACCGGTATCAGGGTCCACTGACGCTCTATGCCGCGCGGCTGCTGCGCGACCAGGAGGCCGCGCGCGACGTCGTGCAGGAGACCTTCCTGAAGCTCTGTGCGGCCGACCGCGCCGTCATCGAAGGCCACGCGGCCGAATGGCTGTTCACCGTCTGTCGGAACCGTGCGCTCGATGTCTTGCGGAAGGAGCAGCGCATGAGCCCGTTGCGTGAGGACCATGTGCGGCGTTGCTTCAGCAGCGACCCGGCCCCGCTCGACATTGTCGAGCGCCAGGAGCTGGGCCACCGCGTGCTTGAGCTGCTCGAGACCTTGCCGCCCAACCAGCGCGAGGTCCTGCGGCTCAAGTTCCAGAATGGATTCTCGTACCAGGAGATCAGCCGGATCAGCGGTCATAGTATTTCCAACGTCGGCTACCTGATCCACGCCGGGATCAAGACGCTGCGCGGATATTTGTTCGAAGGCCAGACCCAACCGGCGAGGGCGCGAGTGTGAGCAGCCCTGACAGAACGGGAGCCCCTGACAGAAAGTGGACAGGCACCTCGAAGACTCGGAGCCGGTCCCCTTTCTGTCAGGCGAAGACTCGAAGTCAGCCCCCTTTATGCCAGGGCCTGTGAGGAGGTCCCGTCATGACCTTTGACCCGAACGATCCCCGACTCACCGCGTACGTCCTCGGCGAGCTGGACCCGGCCGAATCCTCCGAGATGGAGGCCCTGCTGCAATCCTCCGCCGACGCCCCCCAGGCCGTCGACGAGATTCGCCGGACCGTCGGCTGGCTATCCGACGAGTTCCATCAGGAGCAGCAGCACTACGCGGCAACGATTACGGCCGCGTCAGGCCATCCGGTGTTCTCGCTGGATGGCCGGGCGGGGCGGTCGAGCCGCGCGGGCCGGGTCAACCTCGGGCGCATTGCGGGCATCGCCGCGCTCCTCCTGGTGAGTGTCACGGTCGTCTTCATGGTCACGGTCAAGCCGCTACGGCGGCCGGAGAAGGTCCAGGCACCTCAGGTGGCCCTTGGACCGCACGCCGCCGCGGAGCTTAACGGTCTCGATCGGCGGGACGAGCAACCCGGGGCCGAGAGGGCCACGACGGCGGTTGGCTACGCCAACATGCAAGCCGTCCCAGGGCCGGCCGCGAAGGCCAGGCCGCTCTCCACCGTTGCCCAGGAGCCTGGTGTGCCCGGGGCCGCGCCGTCGCCAGGCACTCGCGGCGGACAGGGCGATTTGTACGGCTCCGTCCTGGAGGCAAAGCGCAAGGCCGCGCAAGGGCACCCCGGGATGTTTGCCATTCGAGGCGCACCATCGGCCGCGTTCCGCTCCAGAGCCCTCACGTCCGGGCCGAAGGACTCTCAGTCTCGCGGCATGGGCGGCGGCATGATGGGCAGCGGCATGATGGGCGGCGGCATGATGGGCAGCGGCATGATGGGCGGCGGAGGGCCCGGCCAGGTCCAGTCAGCGGGCAGAATGGCGGGACCTGTGGTTGCCGGCACACAGGGCAGCGGAATGATGAACTTTCCGTCGAGCGCCCCGCCCCCATTTGCCGGCGGGCTCGACCCGGACTCGGCGGGCCAGGCTCCACAGAAACCAGGCCTGCTCGCGGCGGATCAGCCCGCCCGTCGCCAGCCCAGCCAACTCGGGCGAGGCAAGGGGCAAGCCGGTGTAATGAGGCAGGGACAGAATCCGGCCGCCAACCAGCCGGGCCAGGCGAACGCGATGGCTCCCGCATTGTCGGCATCCGAGCCGAACAACGCGGGCACGATGATGCCGGCGCCGCGCAATAACCTCGCCGGCCAGGAGTCGCAGGATGCCTTCAGGTCCGCCGGGAACCAGCCAGTCCAGAACAACGGCGCGCAACCCGGACAGAAGTCCGCCGCGAACAACAGCGGACAGCCGGGACAGCTCGGGCAGAACCTCGCGTTGAACGACGGCGTGCAGCCGGGGCAGAGTTCCGCCCCGGGGCTCGCCGTGATGAAGGAAAGGCTCGGCGAGGATCGGTTGAGCCTGGCCGGGCCGAATCAGCCCGGCCAGTCGAGCTCGAACCAGGCTGGTCCGATGAATCCGTTCGGCGGCAATCAGGGCGGTCAGGCGAATCAGCCCGGTCAACCCGGCGCCGGTCAGCCCGGGCAGATGAATCAGCCCGGCGCCAACCAGCCCGGTCAGGCGAATCAGCCCGGTCAGCCCGGCGGAAACAATCAGGCGCCCGGCCAGTCGTCCAACGGGCCAGCCACGGCTCCGACATTCGCCAACAACTACGCCGGTGACCAGGCCGCGCCGGTCGCCGCGGCTGCCGAACCCATCCAGAAGGAAGAGTTCCTGCCGGTCGTGGACAACCCGTTCATCGCCACCGATCGCGAGCGGCAATCGACGTTCTCCGTGGATGTCGACACCGCCAGCTATGCCAACGTCCGGCGTTATCTCACACAGAACCTCATGCCGCCGAGGGATGCCGTGCGCATCGAGGAGCTGATCAACTACGTTCCCTATGCCGATGCCCCGCCGCCGGCCGGCAGTCCGGATCCGTTCGCCGTGCATGTCGAGGTCGCCGGCTGCCCGTGGGCGGCCGACCACCGCCTGGCGCGGATCGGCATCGCCGCCCGTTCGATCGACCAGTCGAAGCGGCCGCCGAGCAACCTCGTCTTCCTGATCGATGTCTCGGGCTCGATGGACGAGGAGCTGCCGATGGTCCAGTGGGGGCTCAGCCAGCTCGTCGAGCAGCTCAACGAGAACGACCGCGTGGCGATCGTGGTCTATGCGGGAGCGTCGGGCCTGGTGATGCGGTCGACCTCGTGCCAGCACAAGGCCGAGATCCTCGCCGCGATCGACAGGCTGCGGGCCGGGGGTTCCACCAACGGCGGCGCGGGCATCCAGCAGGCGTACCAGGTCGCCGTCGAGAACTTCATCAAGAACGGCACCAACCGCGTCATCTGGGCCACCGACGGCGATCTGAACGTCGGCATCACGGCGCGTGACGAGCTGGTGAAGCTGATCCAGGAGAAGGCCAGAAGCGGTGTGTTCCTCACCGTTCTGGGAACTGGCTCCGGCAACATCAAGGACGGCCCGCTCGAGCAGATCGCCGACAAGGGGAACGGGGTGTATGCCTACATCGACTCGGCCCGCGAGGCCTATCGCGTGCTGGTCGAGCAGATGGGTTCGACGCTGATCACCGTGGCCAAGGACGTGAAGGTCCAGGTCGACTTCGACCCGGCCCGGGTGGCGCGGTTCCGCCTGATCGGTTATGAGAACCGCATCATGGAGCACCAGGACTTCGCCAACGACGCGAAGGACGCGGGCGACATCGGCGCGGGCCATCACGTGACGGCGCTCTACGAACTGGTCCCCGCGGCCCGCCCTGGATCGGGCCGCGGCGAGCCGGAGCGACTGATGACGGTGAAGCTCCGCTACAAGAAGCCGACCGAGAGCACCAGCCAGCTCCGCGAGTTTCCCGTGGTCGACCGCGGCCAGGATTTCGGCCACGCCTCCGACAACCTGAAGCTCGCCTCGGCCATCGCCGGGTTCGGGATGCTGCTGCGAGATTCTCCTTACCGAGGCTCGCTGACATACGCCGGCATCCTGGAGATCGGTCAGTCCATCCTGGCTGGTGACCGCTCCGGCTACCGTCAGGAAGTCGTCGACCTGGTGCGCAGGGCCAGGGGCCTGTCCGCCGAGGGCCGGAAGTGATCGCGAGGGACGAGCACCGGACCGGGGATGTTCGCCGAAACGCATTTTTCAGAGAAACGCCGCGAGGATGTCGTCGGCCACGAAAATGCCTTCGCGTGTCAAACGCAGGCGCGTTCCGTCATCCTCAAGTAGACCCAGGGTCATGTATCGTTCGATGGCGGCGCCGGCGAGCTGGTCGATGTCGAAGCCGGTCCGCCAGCAGAAGTCGTCGCGGTCGAGGCCGAGGCGCGTGCGCCTCAGCATGAGCACGGCCGTCTCGCGGGCGCGCTCCTCGGGCGCGAGCTGCTCGGTCGGGCCGATGGCCGGCTCGCCGGCCTCGATCCGGCGGAGGTACGCGGGCAGCTCGCGAGTGTTGACCGACCGGATCCCGCGGACATAGCGCGCCGCGCCGACGCCGAAACCGAAATATGCGTCATTCGCCCAGTACACGAGGTTATGCCGCGACTCGTGGCCCGGGCGGGCGAAGTTGGAGATCTCGTACATCGCCAGGCCGGCGCCGGCGAGGCGGTCGATCGTGGACTCGTACATCGCGCGTTCCAGTTCCTCGTCCACGGGGCGCACCTCGCCACGCGAGCGTTGCTTCCACAGCTCGGTGCCTTTTTCGAAGACCAAGCCGTAGCACGACAGGTGCGATGGGCCGAAATCCAGGGCGATCTCGAGGTCGCGTCGCCAGTCCTCCAGCGACGAGCCCGGGACGCCGAAGATCAGGTCGAGCGACCACCGCGGGAACCGCGGGCCGACGATGGCGACGGCCGATTCGACCTCGGCGCGGCCGTGGTGGCGCTCCAGGACCTGAAGCGACTCGGGGCGGAACGACTGGGCGCCCAGGCTGATCCGGTCGACGCCGGCCGCGGCGAGGATGTCGGCCTTCTCGGCGTCGAGCGTGCCGGGATTTGCCTCGACGGTCCACTCGCCGCCGGGCGAGAGCACGAACCAGCGGCCGATGATGCGGGCGAGGCGCTCGAGTTGCCCGGCGTCGAGCCGCGTCGGCGTCCCACCGCCGACGAAGATCGTGTCGACCTCGCGGGGCTCTCCGAGCGAGAGCGCGATCTCGCGCTCGAGCGAGTCGAGGTAGCGCCCGGCCAGGTGGTCCACGCCCGCCAGCGAGGCGAAGTCGCAGTAGCCACACTTGTGGGCGCAAAACGGGATATGGATGTAGGCCGCACGCGGCCACTGCCACGGCGGCTCGTTGGGAGCGGGTTGGAGCGGGCGGATCACGGCACGGCCTCGACGAATCGGACCTCGGGCACGGCGGCCTTCAGGGCGGATTCGACCCGCATCGTCCAGGCGAAGAGGGCCGAGGAGCACGACCAGCAACCCCCGGAGAGACGGACCTGGACCACTCGATCCTCGTCGATGCCGACGAGAACGACCTCAAGGTCTCCCTCCGATCGTAGCTCGGGTCGGATCTGCTCGTCGAGAACCTGCTCGATCCGCGCCAGCAAGGCCGGGCGAGCGTCGGGCTCAGGTCGATTCGTCGCGGGAGTCTGCATGACAAAAAACCCCGAATTGCGGGGAGCAACCCGGGGGCAGAGAGAGGGGATTATCATCGCGACGCCCGGGCGCGGGCGCAGGCGTTCGTCCAGGGTTGGGGCGAGTCGAGCCGGGCCGAATCGGTGGGGCCGGGCGCGGTCAATAGTCGTCGTAGCCGCCACCACCACCACCGTAGCCACCGCCGCCGCCGCCGCCGCGGTAGCCGCCACCACCGCCGCCGCCACGGTAGCCGCCACCGCCACCGCCGCCACCCCCCGGGGTCCGCGGCCGCGCCTCGTTGACCGTCAGGCGGCGACCATCGTGATCCTGGCCGTCGAGGCTCTCGATCGCCGCCAGGGCCTCGTCATCATTGACCATCTCCACGAAGCCGAATCCGCGGCTCCGGCCGGTCTCGCGGTCGCTCAGCACCTGGGCACTGCTCACAGTCCCATACTGCTCGAAGATCTCCTGGAGATCCGCCGATGTGACCGTGTATTTGAGGTTGCCAACGTAAAGCCGCTTCGCCATCGCAATTGCCCGGAAAGGCTCTCCACCGACCTCAGCGGAAGGTACAACCCCGTCTACGAGGCAGCGGCAACAGGCCGATCGCCTGGTCGCCGACCACCCGACAACCCAATCCCGGCAGGGAGGCCGGCAGGTCGATCCTCAACCGGCCACCGTCAGCGTGGATCGTTTGTGCTTGCAAAGTATAAGAATCTCGTGGGGTCGTATCAACGAAAAAAATACGACCCACCCGAAATCGCCGACTTCTTTCGGAGTTCGGGGGCGAGTCCGGTCGCTTTTGCCGCTGTCTCCCGGGCGTTCGGTCGGTTGTGGTCAGTGCTGGCCTGGGCCCAACTGGGGAGCTAAGATGAACCGCGCGCGGGCCGATCCGGCGGCTACCGCGATTCCGGTTGGAACTGCCTTGATTTGCCTTGTCCAGCCCGGCCGGTTGTCTCCAATCCCCGGCGAGGAGAACACAGTGATGACCCAGAGCGGATTCCGATCGGTCGCGGCGATTGCCGGTTTCGTCCTCGGCTTCAGCCTGCTCGCGCCCGCGTCGGCCCGTGCGCAGGCCCTCCAGCTCATCGGCCGCGGCGGCGAGGCCGAATGGGGCGAGACGCCCGTTTTGGTTGAGGTGAAGGCGCCAGCCGCGCCCGGAGCTTATGTCCTGGAGGGCGCCCACGGAGCGGCGATCCCGGCGGTCGTCTTCACCGAGGAGGACCGGCGATGGCTGGCGGCCGTCCTGCCATCGGTGCCGGCCGGTGCGCGGATCGCGTTTGCCGTGAAGCCGGCCCCGCCGGGCGGCTCGACCGGGAACGGGAGCGGGAGCGGCACCGGCGGCGTGCGGTTCCACCCCGCTGGTTCGGATCTCGAGGTCACGCTCGACGACCGCCCCTTCACCACCTATCGGACCAGTCCCGGCCCCAAGCCGTATTTCTACCCCCTGGTCGGGCCCACCGGCGATTCCTTCACCCGGGCGTATCCGATGATCCCCGACGTGCCAGGCGAGGACCACGACCATCCCCACCACCGCGGCTGCTGGTTCACCTACGGCGAGGTCGACGGCATCGACTTCTGGAGCGAGGCGCCTCCGAAGCGGCCCGCGGCGAAGTCGGCCACCAGCGCGCGCAGGCCCGCGCCGCGCGAGGTGGTGCGGGGCACCATCCGCGAGACCTCGCGCCGGGTGGTCGTCGAGGGCCCGGTGGCGGGCCGGTTGCGAACCACCGACGACTGGGTGTCCGCCGACGGACGCAAGCTGTGCGAGGACGTCCGCACGGCCACGTTCTACCGCACCCGCAATCACCGGATCATCGACTTCGCGTTCGTCCTCAAGGCGACCCACGGACCGGTGACCTTCGGCGACACCAAGGAGGGGATGTTCGGCATCCGCGTGGCTTCGTCGATGGACGTGACCAGGAAAAAGGGCGGCAAGATCACCAACGCCGAGGGGCTGACCGATACGCGGACCTGGGGCAAGGCCTCGCCCTGGGTCGACTATGTCGGCCCGGTGAAAGGCCAGACGGTCGGAATCGCGATCCTCAACCGACCGGATAGCTTCCGGTTCCCCACGATCTGGCATGTCCGCGACTACGGCCTGTTCGCGGCCAATCCGCTCGGCTGGCGCGATTTCCACGGGAACAAGGTGCCGAAGCGCGAGACCATCCTGGCCGCCGGCGACTCGATGCGCCTGGCCTACCGGGTGATCCTGCACCGGGGTGACACGGCGGCCGTGGCCGCGCCGGCGCTGTTCCAGGCGTATGCCGGCGCGTCGTTGATGGAAGTCCGGTCCGCGGAATGATGCGGCGATCGCCTGAGGCTCGCTGTGCGGCTGACGCACTCTCTTGACACTCCCCAAAGCAAAAGTCGGGAGATTCTCGGTTCCGCGATTTCAGCCTCTTCGCAATGGTCCTTGTCTTTTGCTGGCTGCACGCCGAGAAGGGCCCAGGCTCATGCCCCGTTTCCCTCAGCCCGCGTCTCGGCCGTTTCCAGCTTGCCCGGGTCCGGCTCCTGGACCTCGACTACCTGGATGAGGTCGATGCGGTGCATTCCTTGGTCGTCGTGGATGACCAGGTCGCGGCCCTGGGGGATGGACGAGAGGCTGATGGAATCCGGGTGCCTGATAACGAGGTGCCGCCCGTCGCTGATGCGCACGGTGAAGCCGCGGAACGGAGTTCGGTGCATCGCGTCCCTGATTTGCGGAATGGTCGCCATTAGCTTGCTCTCTTCCTTCAAGCGGATCGATCCGGCGGAGGCTCGGTCATACTGGATCCCGCACATGTTTCACCGCGGCCTGCTCGATCAGCCCGGAGATTCTCGGCCGGTTGAGTTGGACCGCCTTCGTGGTCCACGCCAGCCGGGACTTCCCACAGCTAGAAGATCGTCCCGCTTTCCGTGGGTTACGGGATGGCGAAGAAGGCTGCCTGGCCCAGGTTGGCAGAGAGAAACCCTGCCCCTTCGCCCAAAGGATCCCTCGGATCATGATGCCCGCACCTCGACTGAAGAACCATCGTCTGTTCGACCTGGCTCGACCTCACTGTCCGTTTCATTCGACTTCCCCCGGGGACCGGCTTCGGAGGCGTTTGGCCGGGCGACTGCTGGGCCGCTGGGGCTGTTCCTGGACGAGTGTTTGGCCCGAATCGTCTAGGGTGTGGGCGATTTGCGGTCCAGACCGAGGATGGTCCGGCCCGGCGCGGTCACGCCGTCGAGCGGGACGTCGTGCGGCTCGACCGGCAGCCGCGGGACGATCTGGCAGTCGAAACAGAGCGCCCAGCGGAGTGCGTCGGCGCGCAGGGTCGGCAGCAGGCGGTCATAATGCCCGGCGCCCCGGCCGAGGCGATCGGCGCATTCGTCGAAAGCCACGCCCGGCACGAGCGCCCAGTCGACCAGATCGGGCGGGGCCTCGGGCCAGGTCGCGGCCGGCTCGGGGATTCCCAGCACGCCCGAGACGAGCGCCTGCCCCGGGTCGGTCACGAGATGCAGCCGGAGCCGGCGCTCCTGGCGGTCGACCCGCGGCAGGACCACCCGTTTGCCGGCCGCGTGCGCCAGCGCCAGCAGAGGCGCCGTGTCGATCTCCTCGGGGAACGCCGAGACATAAAGCAGCACCGTTCCTGCCCGTGCCCAGCCGGGGAGGGTCGATAGGGCGTCGACCAGCGCCGATTCCTGGCGACGGCGCTCGACCGGGTCGAGCGCCAGGATCGCCGCGACGATCCCGCGCCGCCACTGGCGCTTCGTGTTCGGCGGCCGGGTATCCGGGGCCGTGATGGGGACGCTCATGCGGGGACCTCTCACTCGCGGCGCCGCACCGGTGGGGCTCGGCGCGGGTGCCGGTTATTCCCTTCTCACCGCATTCGCGGAGAAGGTGCCCGAAGGGCGGATGAGAGGGCATGCCGGACCGGCCCGGAAAGCCTTCTAGCAGGGACGAGCCTGGAATGAGCAAAGCCCGCGACCGCCTCGGCAGGCGAGGCAAGACACGGGCTGGAAAAAAGACCTCCGCCGCAATGCCGGTGGGATGCTTTTGAGAACCCGCAGTTCAAGTGGGCACCTGAGGCACTCGAGAGGCTGGCAAGCAGCCTCAAGGAGCCGAGATCGGTTCCCTACGGGTTAAATGTTGGTTCGCCAAAAGGACCATCCCTTATCGAACATGGCAGAGGCTCGCCCGGACGAGCCGGACAGGTTCAATCTATCCGCGCCAGGGGTGCGAATCAAGATCGAACGCACGGGGGCCGCGATCGGCAAACGGCGAATGCGGGCCGCGGCGATCGGGGATTCTGGAGGGCCGGTTCCGATCAGGAAGAGCCGAGCATCGGCTGGCCGTGCGAACCGGCGGCGCGGAGCTTGTTGAGCTGGTCGAGGATCCGCGCGGCCTCCTCGTAGTTCTCCAACTTGATCGAGACCGCGAGCTGCTGCTCCAGGCGTTCGATCGGCCCCTTCGGCCGCTGTCGCTCGAGTTCGGTCCGCCACTGGAGCAAGAACTGAAGCTCGGAGCACTCGGCCTCGTGCTCCTGCTGACCGTAGTCGGCCAGGAAGCGGCGGATGGCCGCGATCCCCTCGTCAATCCACGCGACGGCCGCACGGTAGTCCTCGTCCGCCAGTGCCAGCGAGGCGACAGCTCGGGTGTGCATCATGACCACATACGGCCGGTAGCGATCAAACTCGATCCGATCGCGGCGGCGGCCGGCATGCTGGACGACGAAGGCGAAGAGGCGAAGGTTCCGCGCGGTGTCGCGGGCGACCCAGTCGTAGCGCTCGAGGTGGAAGGCCGAGAGATACCGACGATAGTACTGGAGTCCCTCGTGCATCAGTCGGGAGCAGTCTTCGGGCGTCAGCGTGAAGTCCGAGCGGTCGGCCTCGGCGCGCTTCTGCGCGGCCTCGTAATACTCGAGGAGAGACTCGAAGCCCTCGGGCCGTTCGCCGTCGGGACGGCCGTCGACTTCCATCTGCAGGAGTCCCAGGTCGATCCGCATCTGGATTAGCTCGGAACCGTCGTCGCCGGCGATAACGCGAACCTGCACAAGGTCGGGATCGAAGTCCCAGCCGGCCAGGATGGGCCGGATGTCCTGGCTCATGGGGATGTCTCCGCAGGGGGTCTGGAGTGGAAGGGGATGTTCGGTCGGGGTGAAAGGGAGGCGGGGGGCCAGGCTCGAGCGAGATGAGTTCGGATCGGGGCCGGGTGTCGAGGCCCGGCGCCGGAAGGGATGCCAGGGGCTGGACCGCCCGGACCCGAAGCGGGCCGGGGCGCGGCGCGGCGCCGGGAGTGGGCGGCACCGCGCCCCGGCACGGTGGGGTCAGGGTTCCGAGCCATCGCGATCGAACCTCAGTGGGGGCGATCCGATTCGATGCAACTCGATTCGTCTCGATCCGAGTCCAGCCCGATCAGATCTCGTTGTTGTCGTGGATCATCGGCTCGAGTTCCTTGGTGTTGCGCTCGACGGCCAGCACAATGGTCCGCTCCTCGACACCGTCGGCGCTGGCGGCGACGGCCGGGATGATCTGCCGCGAGTCGGGCAGGCTGAAGCGGACGGTGAAGGTGCCGTCGGCGCGGAGCTGGACAGGCTCGCCCTGGAGTGTCACGCGGGCGTTGGGCTCGGTGGCGCCGTAGACGATCAGCTCAGCGTCGATGCGGAAGTGAAAGTCGCGGCCGAGGGACGGCAGTGAGGCGACCGACAGATTCGACAGCGGCAGGCTGCTCATCGGCCGGCGGAGCCGCTCCTCGAACAGGTCGCGGAGGTCCACCGACCCGCCGTGCCCATCGCCGTGTCCGCCGATCGTGGCCGGGTTCTCGATCCGGTCGATCTGCTTCTGAACCTCCAGCCAGTTCTCGTCGAGCGGGTCGGCCACGCCAGCCCTGGGAGGCGTCGCCACGTTCGACCGGGCCAGCACGTAAAACTTGCCCCGGCGTGACAGATAGCCCACGTCGATCCGGTACGTCCGGGTCGGCTCCATCACGTCGATATACCAGTTATTGACGCCGCCGTGGATTGGGATGTCTCGAACGTGGCGCTCCGTCGCCGAGGTGGTGTCTTCGCTCGAGACGTCCATGACGCGCAGGATCGGCCGCGCCGCGTGCCAGTCGGGCCCCAGGGCGGCCTGCGCCCGGGCCAGGGTCGAGCGGCTCAGCTCCCAGTAGGCATGCAGCCAGTACGAGTCGCGGCACAAAACAACGATCCGGTCCTTCTGGTGGGCATGATCCAGCGCGTGCACCAGGGGGGTCGCGGGCGCGGTCGCCAGCGGGCCCGCGTGGCCATTGCCGTTCCTGTTGCCATTATGGCCGTTGCCATGATGACCATTCCCATTGTGGCCGTTGGCCCG
>JAKAUH010001177.1 GCA_021818605.1 Planctomycetota bacterium | reverse complement strand
GAGCTATGGCATGATCGTGCTCGACCCGCCCAAGCTGATCCCCGACCGCGAGGAGGTCGCACCTGGGAAACGAAAGTACTTCGACCTGAATGTTCTGGCCATGAAGCTGGTCGAGCCCGGCGGGATGCTGGTGACCTGCTCGTGCTCGGGATTGCTGCCGGCGGCCGATTTCCTGGGGATCCTTCGCGCGGCGTCGCGCACGGCCGGGCGCCCGGCGCAGCTCCTGGCGGTGACGGGTGCCTCGGCCGACCACCCTGTCGCGATCGATACCCCCGAGGGCGCCTATTTGAAGGTCGCCTGGCTGCGCATGGGCGAGCCCGTCGAGGCCTGAAGCATCGTATCGGAGCCGTCGGCCGGCAATCGCACGTCATCTGATCGTTGCACGTTGCGAATTCTGCAAGGCCGGACCGCCTGGGCAAGCGCCTCAAGCGCCGCCTCGGCGTCGGGTCCCTCGGCTACCAGCTCCATGCGTGAGCGGCATGCTGTCACCATGGACAGCATGTCGCGCATGCTCCGGCCGTTGTAGCGGCGCCCCTCGTAGATGACCCAGACATCCGATCGGAATTGACCCGCGAGGCAGATGAACTCGGCCGCTGTCCTCATCTTCAGTTCGAAAGCGTCCTCGGTCTCCACCTCACGCCGTGCGATGGCCCCTCTTTGGTCCATGACTGTCATCCTTTCTCGCTCGAGTCGTCGCCGCCCGGCTCGCCCAGGGTCGCGGCATGATCCGAAATCATCGTCTCAACTCCTTTCCGCTCCCGGCCGGTCTCCCAGGCCGGGCGGACCTCGATCTCGTTGACGACGGCGTGAACCCCGCGGATCCGGCCCGTCAGCTCCTGAGCCACCTGTTTGATGTAGCGCGAACTCACGCGACCTTGCAGCATCAGAACCCCACGGTGATAGGAACTGATGATCCAGCTCAGCTCCGAATACGCGCTGTGCGAAAGGAGATCGCGAGCCTGCCGGATGACCTCCGGTCCCAGGTCATCATCGGTACTTTCGGCAGGACGGTATGCTTTCACCTGGAGCCCCCCGCGTTGAACGGATCGCATTCGAATCGATGGCGAGCGCACCGCGATCCCCGACTCATCCCTTCGCCCTGTAACGACGAGCAGGCCGTGAGCGCAGCCGATCGACCGGCTGCCGGCCAGACCGACGCCGTGCGCGACTGGTGGCCTCGATATGGGACTGAGGAGTTATGTGAATGCCAGCGGCAGGGGACCTAAATGATCGGTCCGTCGCAGGGCTCGATTCGTCTTGACTGATCCATGATGCGACCTCTTCCCGAGAGATTCTCGACTTGCCCGTTCCTTGGTCTCGCCGATGTCGGACTCGGATCCATACCCCGCGCGACGCCGGTTCCGGTCGGCCGCCGAACGGGGGGTCATGATCACCATTATGCGACATCGCGCGGCGAAATCCAGCCCCCACCTGTCCGGTGTGGGCAAGGTCTGGCATTGACGCGGGCTTCATCGGATGGCGGGCTGTTCACTGGCGCGCTCATACACGAACCCGCTGAGGTGGTCGGGTTCCTGAGAGGGCGAGGCTCGGTCCGAGCCTTCCCTCGCGGCTCGGTAGGAGCTTCGCGCGCCCGAACCGACAGGAAAGCGTCAGTGGACTCGTGAATCAGGCGGCGTTGAGTCGCAACTTCACCTCAGTGATCCGGTGCCACCCTCGTGGTTCGGTTCCATGGTCCGCGTGGAGAGATCGTTCAAGGGCCGCCGATCTTCCGCGGCGGCCTTGAGCGCCCGAAGTCGGGCTCGGGTATCCTGCGCGAACGATCGGGCCAGGAGCGGGTCGAGGAGCCACGCCAGGGCCTGCGGCCGCGACACGAGGCTGTAGGCGAATCCCACGCGAGTCCGACACGGCTCGATCTCGTCGAAGCGCCACGAGCCCGCGAACCGTGAAAGGAACCACGGTCCGCGCGTCATCGTGATGGCGACCGTCCTCGGCGGGTGGAACGAGATGTATTCCGTCTCCATCGACCAGCCGCTTCGCGCCACGCAGACGACCCGGACGCCCGGTCCGGCCTCATCGGCGTCCACCAGGCTTGCCGATCGGAGGAAAGGATCCCAGTCCAGCCGCTGGCCGTAGTCCTGCGACAGGCGGAAAAGCTCGGCCGCTCCGGCATCGATCATGATCGATTCGTCGAACTTCATCGTTATTGTCTCCGTCCAGCCGGCTGTCGCCGCCCGCTTCAGGACCACGACCTGGCCCGCGGCCCACAGCCGATAAGGCCAAGGATACCTCAGATCCACCTTGATTGCTCCGCTCGCATGACCCGATCAACCCGACGGCATCGGCATCGAACCCGACCTGTTCAACGGAATCAAGCAGTGGGATCTGGTATAAAAGCCGGGTGCGAGCGACGGGTTCGTGGCGGATTGGGGGTGCAGAGGGAGTGGAGGATGTCGTTGGTGAAGAGTGCGGCTTTCAACCTGGTCGTGACAGCGGCGCTCGCCTTCGCGGCAGGCTGCGCCGGCGGGGACGACGCCCAGGCGGTCCGGGCGCGGGCGCAGGCCGAGCTTCGCGCCAACCGGATCGCCGATGCCGAGCGGTCGGTGGCGCGGCTGCAGCGCCTGCGCCGGCCGACCGACAGCGATCGGCTGCTCCGTGGCCAGGTCGCGGTCGCGCGGGGTCGTCCCGACGAGGCTCTCGCCGAGCTGGCACTCGTGCCCAACGAGAGCCCGGAGGCGCCGGCCGCCCGGCTGCTCGCCGGCAGGGTCGAGTTGCGCCGCAACCGCTTCCGCCACGCCGAGCGGCTGCTTCGCGAGGCCATCCGGCTGTACCCGAGGCCGACCAGGTCGGACCGACCGGACCCGAACCTGATCCAGGCGCACCGCGAACTGGTCTTCATCTACGGCTTTCAGCTTCGCCGGGCCGAGATCGGCGCCGAGTTTCAGGCGCTTTCCAGGCTGACCAACCTGCAGTTCGATGACCTGTTCAAGTGGGGGCTTCTGAAGACCGACTCGTACGAGCCGGGCGAGGCCGCAGAGGCGCTGGCGAATTGCATTGCGGTCGACCCGGGGGACCGCTGGTCGCGGCTGGCGCTGGCGGAGAGTCAGCGAAGACTCGCGCAGCTCGACGCGGCCGAGAAGACCCTGGCGCCCCTGGCCGCGGACGACCCCGAGGCGATCGCCGGCCGCGCTCGGATTGCGCTCGATCGCGGCGACGCCGAGGCCGCCGCGCGGCTGCTGGCCGCTGGTCCGGCGGGCGATCCGGCCCTCGCCCGGCTCCGCGGCCGGCTGGCCCTGTCACGTCGGGACGCTGCATCCGCCGAACGCCAGTTCCGCCTGGCGCTCAAGTTCGAGCCGGACAGCCACGAGGCCGTCTCGGGTCTCATCGCCGCGCTGAAGCTCAACGGGAGTATCCCGGCCCTCGCCGCCCTGCGCGAACAGGCCGCGCGCCTCGATCGCCTCCAGGCGCTGATCCAGCGGGCCGGTTTGAAAAAGGACCGCTCGAATCCCGAGCTGCCGATCCTGCTGGGCGATGCCTGCGCCGACCTGCATCGCTACGACGAGGCCCGCGGCTGGTACCGGCTCGCCGTCGGCCGCGACCCGCTCGACACGAGGGCCCAGCGCGCCCTGTTCCATCTTGACAAGGCCATGGCGAAGGAGCCCGCCCGACCTGCCGGATGAATGGCAACGAAGCGAAGCGAATCGATCATCCTATACCCACTTGATGGAGCAGCGCCGCTCATGAATCCGACGCCCACGCTGGCTCTGCCGTATTACCTCGCCGCCGTACTGTCGCTCTGGCTGGGCTGGGGGATTCGCGGCAACTACGGCCACGAATACGGCGCGATGATCCCGGGCTCGCTGGCGGCGCTGGCCGTCGCCTTGATGTCGGGCCGGCCCGACTGGCATCGGCGGGCCGCCGAGTTCGCCTGGCTGGGCGCGCTG
>JAKAUH010000793.1 GCA_021818605.1 Planctomycetota bacterium | reverse complement strand
GAATCGGTCCCAGGGTGCAGTCTCCGGCCTCATCGGCCGCGGAGCCCAGACCCTGCGTCGCGAGCTGAACGGGTCGTAATCCAGGACGAAGACCATGAGCGGCGAACCCAACCAGACCGGTGACCACAATGACCGGCGGTTCGAGGCGATCGTCGCCGCGTACCTCGAGGCGCTCGATCGTGGCGAGCCTGTGGACCGGGAGGCTCTCCTGACGGCTCATCCAGAACTGGCCGACCGGCTCGCCGAGTTCCTCGATGGCCAGGCGGAGCTGACGGCGATGGCCGGGTCTTTCCTGGGTGTGACCTCGCGAGACGGCGAGGACCACGGGACGGCCGTGCCGGCGACCGCGCCGACTTCCGAGAGCGGCCGGCTAATCGGCAATTACGAGATCCTGGAGCAGATCGGCCTTGGCGGGATGGGGGTCGTCTACCGCGCACGCCAGCTCGGGCTGGAACGGATCGTCGCACTCAAGATGGTGCGCGACGATGGGCCGTGCACCGAGGCCGACCTCAACCGCTTCCGCGCCGAGGCCCGGGCGATCGGGGGGCTCGACCATCCGAACATCGTGCCCGTGTACGAAATCGGCGAGCACGGCAATCAGCGGTTTTTCAGCATGAAACTGATCGAGGGGGGCAGCCTGGCCGATCGGCTGTCGGACTTCGCCGCGGAACCGCGTGCCGCCGCGCGGACGGTCGCGGCCATCGCGCGGGCGATCGATCATGCGCACCAGCGGGGCATCCTGCACCGCGATCTGAAGCCCGCGAACATCCTGATCGACGAGCGGGGCGAGCCGATGGTCGCCGACTTCGGCCTGGCGCTGCGGGAGGGCGCGGAGACGGTGCTTACCCGCTCGGGCGTGCTCCCGGGCACGCCGGCCTACATGTCCCCCGAGCAAGTCAACAGCGCGCGCGAGGGCGTCACCCGCGCCACCGACATCCACGGACTGGGCGGCGTGCTGTACGCCCTGCTCACCGGCCGCGCGCCGTTCGGCGGGAGAACGCAATGGGAGATCCTCGACCGCGTGCGGACGACAACGCCGACCCGGCCGCGCCAGTTCCGCCGATCGCTCGACCGCGACCTGGAGACGATCTGCCTGAAGTGCCTGGAGAAGGAGCCAGCCCGCCGGTACGCCTCGGCCGCCGACCTGGCCGACGACCTGGATCGATGGTTCGCCGGCCGCCCGATCCGGGCCCGGCGGCTGGGGCCGATCGGCCGGACCTGGCGGACCGCCCGCCGCCATCCGGCGATCGCCGGGGCTCTGGTCGTGCTGGGCGTGCTCGGGTACTACGAAGGCCGGGCGCTGTACCGCCAGACCCACGCGGCGAGAGAGCAGGCGTTCGGCGACGAGCAGGCCCGGCGCCGTGCGCAGGCCGCGGCCGACGACTGGTCGGCCCGCGAGTTGACCGAGGCCTGGCGGATGTGGGCGGACGGGAACCTCGATTCCGCCCGGCTGATCGTCGAGCGCCACCGGCCGCGGCCCGGTGCGGCGGACAATCGCGGCTTCGGCTGGCGGCTGGTCGATCGGGTGACCCATGTCGGGCACGAGGTCGCGAGGGGTCATCACTGGGGCGCAATCTACTCCGCAAACTTCTCTCCGGACGGGAAAACCCTCGTGGCGGCGGGGATGGACCGGATCGTCGGCATCTGTTCCTGGGACAGGCCGGGCGATCACCACTGGACGGGAGACGCGGGCTACCACGCGAACGAGGTGAACTCGGCCACCTTCTCGCCCGAGGGACATCTCGTCGCCAGCGCCAGCGACGATCAGACCGTTCAGATCGCGGACGTCCGCTCGGGCCGGAACCTGAAAGCGCTCACCGGCCTGGGCGACGAGGTCGTCGCCGCCGTATTTACTCCCGACGGTCGACGACTGATCTCGGCGTGCAGGATGGGGGATGTCTCAATCTGGGATCGCGGCGACTGGCACAGGATCCACTCGTTCCTGGCGCCGAATGCGGCAAGGCTTCAAGGCCTGGCCGTTTCTCCCCATGGCTCGCTGCTCGCGGTTGCGGGCGGAAGCGGGGTGCTCATTTATGACCTGGCGACCTGCAAGGTCGAGCGGCTGCCTGGGCCAGAGAGGCAAATCAATTCCGTGGCATTCTCCCGCGATGGCAACCGGCTCGGCGGGGCCGGCCCGGGCGATAGCGCCTGGCTGTGGCAGAAGGGGGACTGGAGCCATCCCAGGGAGTGGGACTTTCCGAAGGACCCGCCCGAGTCCATCGCGTTCCACCCCGGCGGCAGATGTGTTGCCATCGTCGGCGGACGAGGGATCGTTCACTTCCTCGATCCCGCCAGCGGCTCTCTCGATCAGATCATCACCGGCCACGGCCGGACCTGGTGCGTGACCTTCTCGCCCGATGGCCGGACGGTGGTCACCGCCGGCAACGACGGCCTGGTGAAATACTGGAACCCCCACCGCGACGGCACCCACCTCACCGTCACCGTACCCGCCGGCACCGTCTCCAGCCTGGCCTTCTCGCCGGACGGCAACGACGTCACCACGGTCGGCAACCACGGCCAGGTGTTCATCCACGACGCCCGCACCGGGGCCTTGAAGCGATCCATCCCGTTGGACGACGAGGGCCCGAGCCAGTCCCTCGCGCTCTCGAGCGACGCCCGATTCCTGGTGGGCGAGAGCGCGTCGCACCGCGTCGTGGTTAGGACGCTTCCCGGCGGCAACCTGCAACCGTTGCCGATCCCGCCGGCCCGCTGGTACGCCGTCGCCCCGGGGCTGCGCTGGGTCCTCGCCGGAACGGCCGAGGGGGCATTCCGCATCCACCGCGACGGCCGATCCGCCGCCGGGAGCCAGCAGGACGAGGGCGTCCTGAGCGGGAATGTCTCATTCTCGCTGTCGGGCGATGCCGCGCTCCTGTCGGGCCCCGACTCGGATCGGTTCTGGCTCTGCGACCTCCCCTCGGCTCGGCTCCGATCCCCATCGAGCCCGATCGAGATGGGCGGAATCCCGTGCCACGCGTTTTCTTCCGACGGCAAGCTGGTGGCGACAGGCGGGAAGTCCGGCCGGATCGTCCTCTGGAACACGTCGACGCTGGAACCCATCCGCGAGCATTTCCATCACCCCGATGCCATCCTCTCGCTGGCCATCTCGCCCGACGGCCGGACCCTCGCCGCGGGCGACGAGGACCGCACGGTCACCCTCTGGGACGTGCCCACCGGCCGCGTCCTGGCCTCATTCCGCTTCCACGCCGGGCCAGTGCGATTGGTCCGGTTCTCGCCGGACGGGAACACGCTGGCGTCTGCCTCGCCGAGGCCGGATGGGGCGAGCGAGCTGTTTCTCTGGCCTGCCGGGCCGCCGGGGTGACTGCACGGGGAGTGTTCCAATGCCCTCACTCTTATGCCATAGGAGTTACGCGGTAGTGGACACTCGTTCGTTAAAATTAGGCTGATTCGACAGTAATTTGGGGTCTTTAGGCCCTATAGGGCATCCGCTGGGCGTCCAAAACCTCCGAAACTTAACGGACAGACGCACACTACCGCGTAACTCCTATGCCATTCCGAATCCGAGCAAAAAGGGAGACTTCTCGCTGGACACCACCGCCCAGAGCCCCGAAGGGGCGCAAGATATCAGCCCGGGGCATCGCCCCGGGGAACCGGCAAACCCCAAGGAAAAAGCCCTGCAAGGGCGCGACCAGGGAGGCGCTGAGCGACCCATGTGTCGCCCCTTCAGGGCCCGAATGGAGGGTAGGCGACGGAATCCCAGGGCGGTGCCCTGGGCTGGTATGTTTCGCCCCTTCGGGGCACGTACCGATCCGCATGGGCCGAGCCTCAGCCAGGTGGTGTTCGGCGAGGAGTGTCGCGAAAAACGGCCTCCTCGACGCCGGCGAGGCGGCCGGGCCGACTCGATCGGCACGGCCCCGATGACCAGGACAGGACCGCCCCGGCCAT
>JAKAUH010000619.1 GCA_021818605.1 Planctomycetota bacterium | reverse complement strand
ATTGTTGTAGATCGACTTCGGGAACGGGTTGGTCTTCTGAAACACCATCCCGATCCGGCGGCGAAGGGCCACGCTGTCGATATCAGGGCCGGAGATGACCTGGCCGTCGAAGTGGATCTCGCCGTCCATCCGGGCGCCGGGGATCAGGTCGTTCATCCGGTTGAAGCAGCGCAGCAGAGTGCTCTTGCCGCAGCCCGACGGACCGATCAGCGCCGTGATCCGGTTCCGTGGGATCTCGAGGGTAAGGTCCTTGAGCGCCAGCGCCTGGCTGTACCAGACGCGAAGCTGCCTGGTGGAGAGAATGACGGGATCGGGCCGGGGCGCGGGGGCCGTCGTCTTCTCGGCCCGGGAGCCGGTGGTCGTATCGGAGACGCTCATCGGGGACCTCGCCGGTTCAGGCATCGTGGGTCGGGTCGAGTCGAGTCGAGTCGAGTCGAGTCGAATCGAGTCGAGTCGAATGGAGTGGCGTGGAGTGGAGTGGCGCGCACGTCCGCTCAGGCAGAGCGGCGGTAGCGATGGCGAATCACGATCGCCACGGAGTTCATGGTGAGTAGCAGGGCGACAAGGATCAGGATGCCGCCCGCGACCACGACTCGAAACTCGGCGCCCGGTTCGTGGGCGTAGTTATAAATCTCGATCGGCAGGGCTGAGTAGCGGTCGAGCGGCGTCCTCGGCGGCCGGTCCAGCGAGCCAGCCGCGCCGACCATCAGGAGCGGGGCCGTCTCGCCGATCGCCCGCGACAGCCCGAGGATCGTCCCCGTGAGGATACCCGGAAACGCCGAGGGGAGCACGTGGTCCCGGACGACCTGCCACCGCGTCGCGCCCAGCGCGAGCGCGGCCTGGCGGAGCGACTGCGGCACGGCGCGGAGGGATTCCTGCGTCGTGATCACGATGATTGGCAGAATCAAAAGGCTCAGCGTCAGGACGCCCGAGATCAGTACCGGCCCCAGGGCCAGCGCCTTGATCCCGTAGCCCCGTACAAACAGCGCCAGGCCGAGGATGCCGTAGACGATCGACGGGACCCCGGCCAGGTTGGCGATGTTCGTCTGGACCAGGTGGCGAATCCGGCCGGTCGGGGCATACTCCTCGAGATAGACCCCCGCCGCGATGCCCACCGGAATCCCCGTGACGGCCACCAGTGCCAGCAGCCAGAGGCTGCTCACCAGCCCCACGCGATAGCCGGCCGCGTCGGCATCCGACGCATTGATTCGGGAGATCAGCTCGCCCAGCAGGTGGAACAGGTCGCGAACCCGGACGGAGAGCGAGGGTCCCGTGGCCCCCATCGGCGCGGACGGCATCGCCGCCGCGACCACCGACCACAACAGCAACGCCAGGACGAGAACTCCCAGGAACGTCGCGACCAGACACACGCCCCCGAAGCACGCGCCGAGGACGCGTCGAAGCCATCGATTCGAGCGAAAGTCGCGCCGGTCGTCCGCCATCAGTGGTACACCTCGCGAAATCGTCGCAGGACCAGGTTCGAGATGAGATTCAGGCAGAGCGTCACGGCGAACAGCGTCAAACCCACCGCGAAGAGCGACAGGTACTTGGGCTCGCCGTATGACGCGTCGCCGCTGATCACCTGGACCATGTAGGTGGTCATGGTCTCGATCGACGTCAGGGGGTTGAGCGTGATCTTCGGCACCATCCCGGCGGCCATCACAACGGCCATCGTCTCCCCCACCGCGCGGCTCACGGCCAGGATAAACGAGGCACAGACGCCCGACAAACCGGCCGGCAGGACGACGCGCGTCGAGACCTCGAACCTGGTGGCGCCCAGGCCGTAGGCGGCCTCGCGCAGCCCCCGCGGAACCGCCGACAGAACGTCCTCACTCAACGACGACACCAGCGGGATGATCATCACGCCGACCACAATGCAGGCGCTCAGCGCGTTGAACCTCTCGACGCGCAGGCCGAACGGCTCAAAGATCTGCTTGAGGATCGGCGTGATCAGCACCAGCGCCAGGTAGCCGTAGACGATCGTCGGGATGCCGGCAAGCAGCTCGAGCGTCGGCTTGAGCACCGAGCGCAGGCGCCGGGGCGCGTACTCGCTCAGATAGATCGCGCTGAACAGCCCGATCGGCAGAGCGATGGCCGACGAGCCCGCCGCGATCAGGAAGGTGCCCCACATGAGCGGCAGCACGCCGAAGCGGGGCGAAGTCGCGTCGGGCTTCAGCGCGGTGCCGAAGAGGAACTCGCCGATCCCGATCTTCGCCTGCGAGAAGAACGCGACCGTCTCCACCCCGAGAACCGCGACGATCCCGAGCGTTGTGAGGACCGTGACGACCGTGCACAGGACGAGGCCGAGCGTCACCGCGGCCTCCCAGTAAGCCAGGTAGCGCGAGTGGCCGGCCCATCGTTCGGCCACCGCCGAGCGGCGGCTACTCACCTCGAGAGCAGAAGACAACACCGTTATCCTTTCACTCGGCCCCGGCGACCGGAGCCGGGGTGCTCGCATCCCTGGGCAGCAGCCGGGTCAGGGCTTCCTCATTGGACGCCCTGTCCTCGGGCGTGGGCGGATCGTAACCGGCCTTCGCCGAGATGCTCTCGATGTTCGCCAGGTAGAATCGCAGGAACTCCGCCACCTCCGGCCGCCGGGCAGCCGAATTCTTCACGTAGATGAACAGCGGGCGGCGCAGAGGCACGTACGTCCTGTCCGCGATCGTCTCCAGGCTCGGCACGACGCCCGAACCCTTCGGCCCGTTGCGGATCGCCACGGCCCGGAGCTTGTCCCTGTTCGCCGCGTAATACGCATAGCCGAAATAGCCCAGCGCGTCGGCGTCCCCGGCCACGCCCATCACCAGCGTGTTGTCGTCCGAGCTCTGCTGCACCCCATCGCGCTGGGCCCTCGCCTTGCCGGTGATCGCCCCGGTGAAGAACTCGAACGTCCCCGAGTCGTTGTCGGGCGAATAGAAAACGATCTCCCGATCCGGCCACGAAGGATCGATGTCCCTCCACGTCTTCACCCGGCTCGACGGCTCCCAGATCGCCTTCAGTTGCTCGACCGAAAGCGTCTTCACAAACTCGTTCGCGGGGTTCACCACCAGCGTGATCCCATCGTAGCCAACCACGAACCGCGTCCAGTCGATTCCCTGCTCCCTCGCCTTGGCCTCCTCGTCCGGCCGGGCCGGCCGCGAGGCGTCAACGATGTCGACCTCGTTGCGCAGGTAACGCCCAAATCCCCCGCCCGTCCCGTGGTTGTCGACGACCACCAACCACTCGGGCTTCTTCTTCCCAAACGCCGCTCGAAACGCCTCCCTGGCCGCCCGGCTGATCCGGAAGACCGTACTCGACCCGTCCACGACCACGGTCGCGGCAGGCTTCAGGGCCCCCGATCCGGCAGGGTCGCCTCCACCGCATCCAGTAATCGTTGCCACCAGCATCCCCAACGCGACGACGACCCGCGCGGCGCGAAAATGATCCATCAGCGATTCACCCCGCTTCGTTCCTCGGTGGCCCTGGCCCAGTCCCCATATCGGAAATCATCGACCGCCGTTTCGAAGCACCTCACTGTAGCAGAACAACATGAAGATCGTGTGAATTCGGCATGAGAATGGTCCAGTGGGTGCCAGCGTGCTTCCTGACCCGAACAGATGGCCCAGACACCGCGAATCCTCGGCGCTGGGCACCGCTGTGTCGGCGAGAGCTTCACGGTAACGATGTCGACTCCTGCCGCTCCGTAAGGGCTGCCGCCGGTGAGGTTTGCGGCGGAATCCAGCGGGGGAAGCGCACGACGAACTGCGTCCCCACACCCACCCGGCTGGTCACGTCCACCTGGCCCTCGATCGACTGGACCAGATGCTTGACGATCGAGAGACCCAACCCGGTCCCACCCACCTCGCGACTGCGGGCCTTGTCGACTCGGTAGAACCGCTCGAAAATGCGCGGTAGCTCGTCGCGAGGGATGCCAGATCGG
>JAKAUH010000691.1 GCA_021818605.1 Planctomycetota bacterium | reverse complement strand
CCCCTAGCCTATATTGCGGCTGGGAGGTGGGGTATCAGGCGAGGTGTGCAGGGGCCGACAGACGTCCCGCCCGTCTCGAGGCAGGACGCCGCCACAGATTACGCCGGCATGAAAGTCGGTCAGGCTTTCCAGCCTGACGAGGCTTGAACGTCAGGCACGAATGCCTGCCGACTTGAGGATCTTTCTCGCCTGGGTAATAAGCCGATCGGCCTGGCAGGCGGGGTGCCAACGGCAATCAGTTGGGTCGGCATTGTGTCGCCAATGCCGACCGGGGATGGTTCGTCGAAAGCCGATGTCTCGCTCAAGGGTTGACCATGGGGGGAATGAGCGTGGGACCACCGGTATTTCCGGTGATGGCGGGAGCCGGCACCCTGGTCACAGCGGGTGGGGGTGGGACGTTGCCGTTGCCGTCATCGATCACCGCGTTTGCCGGGGCCACGATCCTGGGCGGCGAGAGTCCCGGCGCTGTGGCCTCCGGGACCTGTCCGATGTTCGGCGGCACGAGATTGGAAGGGGGGGGTTCCGATGTTGGTCGCTCACTGGGATTCGCTCCGGGGGTGACCGCCGCCCCGGTCTCAGCCGTTACGACGCGGGAGATCGCGGTCCCGCGCCGCTTCTTGTCGTGGTGAAACAGGTGCGCCCTGACCGGTCGGGCCACCGGCATCGCCGGCAAGACCGGGGCGACGGCCATCGGAGGCACATTGCCGGCCGGGATGAGCGCCGGGCCGGGCGTGCCCGACTGGACCCTCCCTCCGACAGCGGGGACGTTCGCGGCCCCCGTGTTCGACGGTATGCCGATCACTTGCGAGATGATATGGGCCATGTGCGGGTCGAGTGCCCCCGCCGATCCGGACCGGTCCGCCGGCTGCGAGTTCCTCGCCTGCAGATTCGGGTTGGTAGCCTGGGCCGAGCCGCCGGTTGCTGGGCCGAAACCAATCTGGGGATTCGGGACCACCGAGCCAAGCGTGGCGGTGGTCTTGATCTGGCCCAGGTAATGACGCTCGAACGGCTTCAGGTTGAGGATCTCCACCCACTCCATCTGGCCATCGGGTCCCAGCCGTGCCTCGTAGACATAGATTTCCGCGTAATTCGGGATCGACGGCAGGTTTGGGCCGAAGCCCTGAGCCGGCAGCGCCTCGATCGACCGCGCGAGCTGCTGGACCTGAGGCGCGCTCGCCGGGAGTGTGTCCTGGACCTTACCGCCGGTCAGCCCCGCAACGCCCTTCAGGACATCCTGGACGGCCTGGCCGCCGAGCCGCATCGCGATGCCGCTCGCCATCACGTCCTGCGCCGTGGAGCTATCCTTCATGTAGTAAGGCCCAAGGCCGGTGAACTGCCAGCCGTTGACCAGATTCATCGCGGCGCGGATCTCGCCCACACCTCCCTTGATCTTCAGGCCGTACTTCTGGGTCAAATCCGGGACGAAAACGATCTGGTATGTGAAAAATGTATCGGGAGCCAGCCCATCATTCGCCACCGCACCGGGCGTGACGTTGGGCCCATTTTGGCTGTACGTGTAGGCGCCCGACTTGCTCGCCGTACTCGCGGGCGGGGCCTTGGTGGTGGTCGTGTCGGTCGCCGTTGCGGGATTCGTTGCCTGCGTCGCCGACTTCCCGATCGGCTCATTACTTGACGTGCCCGATCCGCCGCTACCGTCAAAGTTGAAATTCGTCCGCGCATTAAGATCGGCGTACTTGGACTGGTCATCGAAGGCATTCGGAATCGGCGCCGAGTCGGTCAGGCCGACCTTGGCTTCCTCGATATTCCGGAAATTCTTCGCAACTATGAGGAGGGGCTTGGGCAAGTAGAAGGGAATCCCCTCTTCCTTCTTTTTCACGCAGTGATGCAGCGCACCCCAGAACGAGCCGCACTCCGGGCCGCAGGGATCCGGATTGAGCGAAATGGCCGTTACCGTCGGATGATGGCATCCTACCATACCAATGGCCAGGCCCATCCATGGAATGAGGTATAACCAGAAGCGCCTCATGCTCGGCCTCCTTGCATCGGATCTTCATCGGCTCGTCACCCATCTCTCCATTGATCCGAAGACGGGATGCGGACCGCGAGCCTCCGTCCTGGTTTGACAGGTTCATCGGCCTTTCGAGATGGTTGACTTTATGGCTTTTGCTGGCTCTGTCGATCTTTGGAAATGCGCAGGATGCAAGGAATGCGCGAAACGCAGCAAGCACTCCGTTGAGTGGTGCGTGACTACCAAACCCCATCTCCGCCGCGGCCTGACAGCGCACCCACAACCCGACCGATTCGCATGTTCGGGCCAACCTCGGCTGCCGGCTGACTGATCGAGCCCCCGGGAACGGGCCAGACGCAATATCCACACATCACAACAAGATCAATAAGAGTGCGGCTTGCGACTGGGGAATTCCGCTGGTATTCTCATCGAGATGGAAGGACTGTGACGAGGGTAGATCCTCGCTAGCCTCCCTGGATTGTTGCCTGCGGAGCTCTTTCAATGGATATCTCCGTCCACCTCTCGCCTGCCACGGTCGCTGCCCTGCGCGAGGGCCGGTCGACTGACGGGGGGGCGACAAAGAAGCTGCTTGAAGTGGTGGAGCAACTCGGGATCGACCTGAAGCCGAACTACCCGCTGGCGACGACTCCAATGCACGCCAGCCAGTACCATGTCCAGGTCGACGAGCCCTCGAAGGCCGAGGAGGTCGTCCGCAGGCTCAAGGGGTGCAAGGAGGCCGTCGACACGGCGTTCGTCGTGCCCCAGGCGGTCCCCCCGTCGAAGATATAGACCCCGGTCTCGCGGGAGGGCGACGATGGCAAGCGGTCCGCGGCCGCGAAGGAGTGGCACCCCCGCCGCCAGGAAAGGGCGATCGAGGAAAGAGGATCCGGGCATGGCGAACCGGCCGAGGGGCGAGTTGATTGCCATCGCCAGGCCCGCGGCGAAGGTGCGAGCCGATCGTAGCGGTGCCCCGATCGCGGAAGAGGCCAACGTGCACCCCCTGGCCGCCACGTTCGCTCGCCCCGAGGTGAACCTGGTCCCACTGTTCGGACTCCCCGAGGAACAGATCCGGCGGGACATGGCGCCGCCGGCCATGACCGAGGGCTCCGAGCACCCATCCCGCGACCTCTCGTCGTTCTACCGGGTCGATTGCCCGGGCGAGCGGATGCGCGAGATCGCCGAGCAGATCCGGCAGAGCGAGGCCTTCGAGGCGGCCTACATCAAGCCGTTCACTGAGTTGCCCGTCTTTCAAACCGCGACCCCAGCGAGGGACGACCCACCCCTCGTGACGCCCGACTACCTGCCGCGGCAGGGCTACCTCCACCAGGCCCCAGGCGGTATCGACGTTGTCCATGCCCGGACCTTCGACGGCGGCGACGGCCGGGGCGTCGGGATCATCGACATCGAGGGCGCCTGGCGGTTCACCCACGAAAACCTGAAGCAGCTCGGCGGGGTCGTCGGCGGTGGCGTCCCGTTCCCCGACCTCGACTGGCGAAATCACGGGACGGCCGTCCTGGGGATCATGGGCGGGGCCGGCGACGGCCGAGGCGTCTCCGGGATCTGCCCCGGCGCCACGATCCGGGCCATCTCCCACTGCGGCCCGGACCAATCCACCTCGAAGGCGATCCAGCAAGCCGCTGACCTGCTCGCCCCCGGCGATATCATCCTGCTCGAAGCGCACCGCCCCGGCCCACAGTCCCCCACTCCGTTCGTGCCCAATGACCCGCAGCAGGGCTACATCGCCATCGAGTGGTGGCCCGACGATTATGCGGCGATCGCCTATGCCGTGAGTAAGGGGATCATCGTCGTCGGCGCCGCGGGCAACGGGGCCATCAACCTGGACGACCCGATCTACGATCGGAATCCCGACGCCGACGGCCGCTTCGGCCCATTCCCCTCGTGGTGGGAAAACCCTTTCAGGAGAAACCGGCTCAATTCCGGGGCCATCCT
>JAKAUH010000209.1 GCA_021818605.1 Planctomycetota bacterium | reverse complement strand
AACCAGTAGCCGGAGATAATCCAATCGTGAGAGGCGTAGAAATCCAGCGTGTCATGGGTTCCGTCGGCTGTCGGCATGGGCAGATAGCCGGGCAGGACATCGTACAGGGTCCCGACGTCGGTCGAGCCCTGAATGCTGGAATGACCGCGCATCGCCAGGATGCCGCCGCCCGGCCGGCCGATGTTGCCCAGCAGCAGTTGCAGGATCCCCCCGGCCCGGATCATCTGCGCTCCGGCGGCATGCTGCGTCCACCCCAGGGCGTAGACCAGAGCGCTCGTCCGCTCGCGACCCGAACTGGCGCACAGTAGCTCGGCAACCCGCGTGACCTGCTCGGGTGAGCACCCGCAGACCTGCGAGACCAGCTCCGGCGTGTACCGGGAGAAATGACGCTTCAAAATCTGGAAGACGCACCGGGGATGCTGCAAGCTGAGGTCGCGTGGCGGCAGGCCTTCGGCCTCGGATGTCAACATCGACCGCGACACATCGACCGGCCGCGCCCCGCCCTCGATGGCGTAGCCGTGGATACCCTTGCGGTCCTCGGGCGAGATCCTCGACGGGCCGGCTGCGGCATTTCCGTCGCGGTCGCCGAGCGAGCCCTCGTAGCCCCAGTGTCCAGCCACCGGGTCATAGACGCCGGTCTCCGGGTCGATGCCACTGAAAAGACCGCCCAGGTCCTCCGTGTCCTGAAAGCCCTCCTGGATCAGGGTCGCCGCATTGGTGTAATGCAGGACGTATTCCCTGAACCAGCGATCGTGGCACAGGACATGGTTGATGAGTCCGCCCAGGAACGCGATGTCGCTGCCGGCCCGGATCGGAACGTAGACGTCACAGTGCGCCGACATCCGCGAGAAGTGGGGGTCGACGTGGATCAACGTGGTGCCCCGCTCCCTGGCCTTCATCGGCCAGCGGAACCCGACCGGGTGCGCCTCCGCCATGTTCGAGCCCATGAACAGGACGCAGTCGCTGTTCAGAAGATCCTGCATGTAGTTGGTGGCCGCACCGCGGCCAAGCGAGGCGCCCAGACCGGGCACCGAGGCCGAGTGTCAGATTCGCGCCTGGTTCTCGATCGAAACCACCCCAAGCCCGCCGGTGAACAGCTTCTTGATCAGGTAATTGTCCTCGACGTTCAGACTGGCGCCGCCGAGCGTCCCCATGTTCCTGACCGAGTTCAGCGTCCGACCCTGCTCATCGCGCGCCGTGAAGTCGGCATCCCGCGCGGCCTTCACGCGCTGGGCGATCTGGTCGAGCGCCCAGTCGAGGGTCTTCGTCTCCCACCGGTCGGAATACGGAGCCCGATAGAGCACGGTCTTCATGCGATGCGGGTTGACGGCCAGCAGCAACGCGTTCGCGCCCTTGGGGCAGAGCGTGCCCTCGTTGATCGGGCTGCGCGGGTCGCCCTCGATGTCGATGAGCTGGCCAGCCTTGGTGTAAAGGAGCTGGCTGCAACCGACGGCGCAGTAAGGACACAGGCCGTCGGTAACAGTCGCCCCGCGCAGCCGCGAGGTCTTCTCCGCCGTCCTGGGGCTGAGCGGCTGGGCCTGCGGCCGCGACGGCTCCGAGCGAGTGTATCGCTGCACGAAAGGGAGGACAGGCAACTTGAACATGGCCATCACCTCGCTGGAGTTTCCAGAACGGGAACACGCTTTCACGATATCTTTTCGTGTGTGAACATTGAGATACCATCACTTCACCTGTTCGCGGGACGAGTACCTATTACACGGGCAGGAAAGTCGGTCGGGCATTCTTGCCCGACGGGGCCTGCATGTCGGGCAAGAATGCCCGACCTACCTGAGGATCTTTCGTGCCGGGCTAACACCTGAACATTTTGACGGTGCACCTTCACGCCTCCGCCTGGATGGCGTGGTCTTCTGCTCCAGTGGGGACTCTACGTGCAACCCTGATGCCTCCGTCGGAGCATGTTACAAAAACGACCGGCCGAATGTGGCATGAAGCGCCACGCGGGCGCGGAGCAGAACCGCCGAATCGCCCGAGCCGACGCCCAGCCGGCGGACAGCGAAGGAATCCGTGGAATCCCGGTGGTTGATCCCCTCGAACGAGGCGAACGCGACGCGGTAGCCGGCCTCGGCGGCGATCGACCGGGTGCGCTCGTCGAAGCTGCCGGGCCAGCCGTAAGGATACGCCAGAGCCTCGATGCGAAGGCCCAGCCGGTCCTCGAGGATCCGCCGCGAACCGATTAGCTCGGCGCGCTGAGCGTCGTGCTCGAGCGCCGCGAGCCGGCGGTGGCTGTGCCCGTGCGAGCCAACCGAAAGCCCCGTATCGGGACCGGTGAGGCCGCGGACCTGGCCCCAGTCGGCGAACAGAGCGCGGGCCATCGCCGAGGAGTCCAGCGCGACCTCCGCGCGGTCGGCGAGCATCGTCAGGAACCACGGCTCGTCGGCGATTCGACCGTCGAGGAAGGCGTCGATCACCGCGCGGATCGCGGCGGGGCGAGATGTCTGCGTCAGGTCGATCGTCAGGGCCGGCGGTCCGTCGCCACTCCCCGCTTCGCCGTCGGACCACAGCGGCAGCTCGAGGCGATTCACTCGCGTCTGCTTGAGGATGCAGGCGACGCGGTCCCACCACGGCAGCCGGGGCTCCTCCAGGAACGCCGTCGGCAAAAAGAACGTCGCCGGGACGCCGCGCTCGCGCAGGATCGGCACCGCGATGTCGAAGTTGTCGCGATAGCCGTCGTCGAAGGTGACGAGCACGGCCGGCTCGCGCCAGCGCCCGGCCGACGTGATCCACTCGATCGCCTCTTCCAGCGCAAGCACCCGCGGACCGCGCGCGAGCCACTCGACCTGCGCGCGGAATGAATCGGGCGTGGCCGAGATAACTGGGTCATAAAACGGGTCCGAGCCCGGCTCGGCGATCCGATGGTAGGTTAATACGACCAGCCCCGGCCGCGAGGCGCCCAGGCGCTCCATCATCCGGACCAGTCCGATTCGGCCGAACAGTCGGGCGAGGTATTCGCGCTTGTTCCGCATCGATTCGAGTCGTCCCGAGCCCGCCGCCATCAATCCCAGGCCACGATCGTAAGCCAGACCCCGCCGCGCCGCCACCTCGCTCCTCGCCCGGCCGCTCCAGACTGACTACTGACTACTGGCCATTGACAACCGCGTAGTACGATGTCCTGTAAGGGACGAGAAGAGAACGAACCGATCGCGACACCTGGATTCCGGCCGATCGCCGCGCGCGGAGCACGGGGCGGCGCCGCACCAGGAGGAGGGCCGTGCGATGGCAGTCGTGACGCACGCGGCAAACGGCGAGCGGGGCGGTGAGGGCCGGCGAGAGGTCTTCCCGCGTCTCGGGATGTTCGTGGCATCGGGGCTTCTGATCGGGTTGATCGCATCGGGCATGACGGCCCGGCTCGCGGGCGGCGGCACGCCCGTGCAATACGCCGGGGCGGCCGGGCTGGGCGCGATCGTCGGCCTGTTCGTCGGCCTGGGTCGGGCCGTGTGGCGGCCGGGCGCGGCACCCGCGCGGGACGAGGCGATCGAGCGGGTCGAGCCCTCGGCCCATCTCTGGGATCCCTGGCTCGACGACGGCCGCGACCTCGAGATCGAGCGCCAGGCGTCCGGAGAAATCGAGCCGACGAACCCGGAGCCGAACCCAGGCCCTGAGCCGGAGCCGGAACCTGCCGCCGTGGCGGCCGGGGCGCGTGCACCGGTGCGCCCGCGGGTGATCTCGCCGCAAACCGGCGAGGCGATCCGGCTGGACGACGAGCTGGGCGCGCGGTTCGAGGAGGGCGGGGGCGGGTTGATCGTGGTCGTCTGCCCGCCAGGCTGGGGCAAGAGGACCGCGATGCGCCACCTGGCGGCCGTGCTGCCGCCCTGGACGCGCGGGCGGGTCGGGATGCTCGGAATCCGGCGGCCCGAGGACCTCAGCCTGGCCGAGTTCGCCGCTGCCGGCCCCGATGCGCTG
>JAKAUH010000480.1 GCA_021818605.1 Planctomycetota bacterium | reverse complement strand
TGATCAGGGCATGCTCGCGACGATGTCGTCACCGAGCCGTTCCAGGACCTCGCGAGTCAGTCGGCAGGATACCACCGCGCGTCGGCGGCTCGCCTCGTCGAAGGAACGGCGCTCCAGGCACAGCACGCCCCGCTTGAAGAGGCGGACCTCGTAATAGCTCTTGTGCTCCTCGCGAGAAGTGGGGCTCTGGCTGCGGATGTGGACCTCGCCGCCGCCCGCGTCCACCTCCAGGACCTTGAGCGGTTCCATGAGATAGGTCACTCGGGCCGCGAGCCGGTCGCCCCAGGCGCGAAGTGCATCCGAGTCCCATTCGGGACGGGCCGTCGTGGAGAACTCCAGCGATTCGAAAGCCACGCCGACGGTATCGACGGCGGTCAGGTTCAGCGACAGCCGATGCGGTCCTTCCTCCACCTGCACGACACAGGGCGGCGTGTGGACCGTGGTGTTCTCGTCAAGCGCGGCGGCGATCTTTCTGCTCAGATTCATGTGAAGATCCTCCCAATGGGCGGATTGAATGATCGTTTCCATCGAACGACAGCAGAGTGGGCCGCCCGTCGACGCAGGTCTCGAGGTGGACCGGGCGCGTCCAGAGCCGGTGCAGGTGGCGCAGCGTATCCTGGGCATGGTCGATCCGCAGGTCGACGCCGAAATACTCGTGCTGCAGGTAGAGCTCGCCGCGATTGCGGTGGTTGCCGTCCTTCACGCGGATGATCGGCTGCCCGAAGTTCGTCAGGTTGAACAGGAGCCGTTCCTTGATCTTCTTGAATTCCCGGCTCTCGATCTCGTAGAGCTCCGTCTGGTCGTTGTGCCGGTAGCTGAACATCTGATGGCGGCGGCAGAAGTCGACCGTCAGGAACGTGTCGATGAACGTCACGTCGTTATGGACGCGGCGGACCTCGAAGATCTTCTGGCGGCCGAGCCCGAGTGCTTTGTCCCAGTTGCGCCGGGCGTCGAAGTCGTCGCACTCGTCCCACTCGGAGCCAAATTGCCCCTTGTTCCAGCGCTCCTCGATGTCGCGCAGGAGCTCGATGCCTAGCTTGTAGGGGTTGAGGCGGCCCGGCTGGGTTGCCATCGTCCCCGAGTGATGGTCGGCGTAGTCGAGCAACTCGGACGGGTGCAGCGTCTTCTGCGTCATGATTGTCGAGTGCCAGAACGACGCCCAGCCCTCGTTCATGATCTTGGTCTGGCCCTGGGGGGCGAAGTAGTACGCCTCCTCGCGGATGATCGCCAGGACGTCATACTGCCAGGCTTTCAGGGGCGCATGCTCGAGCAGGAACAAAAGAACGTCGCGTTCGGGCTGTTCGGGGAACGCCATCGGCCGGGCTCGCTCCTTTTCGCGCTCGGTCTCGCGCCGGCGGGCCTCGTCCTTCAGAATGTGCGGCGGATTGATGAAGGAGTCCATGTACTCCTTGCTCTGGAACTTCGTCGGCTGGAGCTCATCCTCGCCGTCGGCGACGAAGTCGTAGCGGTTCAGCGCGGCGCGGCGCTTGATGTGGGGCGAGTAGATGTCGATAAGGTTCTCGAGCGACAGGCAGTTGTCAATGAAACCCTCGACGGTCTCCTCGCCATAGCGGTCCATGTACGAGCGGATCCGCGTCCCGTGGTTGGCCATCTCGTCCATCATCTTGCGATTGGTCTGACTGAACCAGATGTTGTTCTTGAAGAAGTCGTTGTGGCCATAGACGTGGGCCATCACCAGTTTCTGGTCGACCATCTGGTTGCAGCGGAGGAGATAGGCATAGCACGGGTCATTGTTGATGACCATCTCGTAGATCTTCTGGAGGCCGTACCGGTAGCCCTTCGAGAGCTGCTGGTACTCCATGCCGAATCGCCAGTGGGGATACCGGTTGGGGAAACCGCCCAGCGCGGCGATCTCGGAGATCTCGTCGTAATCGCAGACCTCGAAAATGCAGTCGTAGAAGTCCAGCCCGTAGGAGCGTGCGTGCTCCTCGGTCTCGATCTGCATCTCGCGGAGTTCCGACGGCAGGTTATGAATGTTGGCCATCGACATGGTCATTTCCCCACAGCTTGCGAGTCTCGGGCCAGTCTCGATCGCAGGACGCACTCACTCGACCCATCTCGACGGGAGCCGCCGTCATCGGGCCTCGGGCCGGAACATCTTACGGGCCTCGGCGAGGGCTTGCTTCTTGGCGTTGAATGCCTTTGTCGTCGCCAGGAAACTGGCCTCGCGGCTTTCGCGAGCGGCCCGGAGCGAGGCGAACATCTTCTTCACATCCCGGGCTGCTCCATCCTTCAGGTCTTTCTCGAGCTCCTTGGACTGCTTCTCGTCTGCCAACGTAAGTGCCCGCGCCATGCCCTCTGCGGATTGATTCGCGGAGTCCTTGCCCACGAATTCTTCCTCGAACTTCAAGGTGAGTCCGAGATCGTTCAGGATGTGCGTGTCGCGAAACTCCTGGAGACGGTTGCACTTTCGCAGGAAGGCGTGGAGCTCCTCTCGGTCCGCGTCATGACGCATCTGCAAGAGCTCGACCTCCGCCTCGAGGGCCGCAAGGTCTTCCCCGGCCGACGACTGCCCGGTGCGGGCCGGAACCGACGCCCCGGTGGGTTGCTGTCCTCGCGTAAGGGTCGCTGCCCCGGCCGCGATCAGGACGATGACTCCGCACCCGAGACCGACCATCCGCACGATCTTCATCCGGGGCCTCGCTTCCTGAAAGACGCCTATCGCCCGCGCCCGAGGAACTCCTTGATCGAGTCGTAAATGCCTTCCTTGTTCCGGATTTCCGAAAGGGCCAGGTTCTCCTCGTCCTCGAAGGCCTCTTCAAGCTCGCGGTAGAACTCGCCCGAACCGTAAGGACTCTCGACCTGCCCGTAGCAGAACAGGTTGCATTTGGGCAAAAGCTGGTCGCGGAGCAAGCCGATGCAGTGGCGGTTGTCCTCGCCCCAGTTGTCACCGTCGGAAAAATGGAAGACGTAGATGTTCCAGTCCGCCGGCGGATGCTGCTCGTCGATGATCTTGTTGGCCAGGTTATAGGCCGAGCTGATCCGGGTCCCGCCACTCTCCCGCGTGTGGTAGAAGGTGTGCTCGTCGACCTCGCGGGCGACGGCGTCGTGGATGATGTAGCGGGTCGTGACGCCGTCGTACTGGCTCTTGAGCCAGGCGTCGATCCAGAAGGATTCGGTGCGGACGATCTCCTTCTGGTCGTCGGTCATGGAGCCTGAGACGTCCATGAGGTAGAGGATGACGGCGTTGAACTGCGGCAGGGCGATGGGGTTCCAGGACCGATAGAGCTTGTCCTCGCGGATCGGGATGACCAGGGGTTCCCTGGGGTCGTATGAGTTGGAGGCGATCTGCCGCTTGAGGGCCTTTTTGTAGGTGCGCTTGAAGTGGCGGAGGCTCTCCGGTCCCGTCTGGCGGATGCCGGTGTACTTGTCTTTCTCCTCGATGATGTTGGCGCGACCCTTGGGCTCGATCCTGGGGAGTGCAAGCTCCTCGCCGAGGATCTGGGCGAGATCGTCCATGGTGAGCTCGACCTCGAGGATGTGCTGGCCGGGGGCCTCGCCGGCGCCGGGTCCGGCCTCGCCGTCGCCGGAGCGGCCGATGGGCGTACCGACGTCGCCGGGCCCCTGGCCGACACCGCCGCGATTCTTGGTCCCGTAGCGAAACTCGGGGATCTCGATCTGCGGCAACGGGATCGAGACGAACTCGCCGCCGGCCTTGCCGATCATCTCGCCGTGCGTGATGTACTTACGCAGGTCCGACTTGATCTTGCCCCGGACGATCTGCTTGAACCGATTGGCGTCACGGTCGATTTTTCGCACCACGGCTGTCTGGCCCTCTCCGCTGGTTCGGGGCCCGGGTTCCGGCTTGCCCCGTAATTCGCCGCCGGCTGCCCGGAGGCGCAGCAATGCGGCCTCCGGTCTCAGCGGTCCACCGAGCCGAAAAGCAAAAGATCTTTAAGG
>JAKAUH010000308.1 GCA_021818605.1 Planctomycetota bacterium | reverse complement strand
AGAGCGTTGAGCAGCCGCCGGATTCGGGCGGACAGACCGTCGTCGCGGCCGTTGAACCGCCCGCTCACCTGGCGCTGGATCATCCCGGCGTTGTTGAGGTCGTCGCGCTGGAGCTGCGACAGCCGCTCGGTGCGCGACAGGGTGCGGGCTGCGTTGTCGACCGGCGTGATGGCCTGGCGCTGCATCGTGAGGATCCGCGCGACCTCCTCGCGCAGTTCGCGTCGGGCGTCGTCGAACTGCCGCGCGGCATCTTCCTTCGACACGATCCGGAGCCGCAACTCGCGGCTTTTGCCGACGTTGGGGCCCCGAATGGCGTCGAAGTCGCGTGCGTCGGCATGGAACGTGATGATCGATCCGGGCTGGAGCTGGAGCCGGGCGAGCTGCCAGGTGTAGTCGATCTCCGCATGCTTCCGAAGCTTCGACGCTGCTGGCGTTGCGGTCTGGTCGGGCGCCGCCCAGAGGGGGATGACGCGTTCCTCGCCGTCGGCCGACTCGCCCCTCGCGATCCGATAGACCATCCGGGCCGAATGGATGCCGAAGTCGTCATCCACGACAATCTTGATGGGAACGGTCGCGTCGGGCGGAACGTCGCGATCTCCTCTGGGCTCCTCGATGATGACGCGGGGTGCCTCGTCGCGGAAGCTCCGCACGTCGAACCGGGCTTCCTCGCGGCTGGAGAAGCCCTCGGTGTCCTTCAATCGGAACCAGAAGCTGAACGTTCCCTTGACCGGCACGGCCGCGCGGAGCCGGGTCTTTTTCGCGTCGAGCGCGACGGCAATTCCGGACGGTCCATCGCCGATCTGGAGAGCGGCCGAGCCGAGCGGCTTGCTGGCCTCGGCCTCGACCTCGAGCCGCGTGCCCTCGAGCGTGCGGAACTGGTTCAGCCCGGTCGCCAGGGTCTGGGTCGCGATCCCGGTATAGGGCGGCGAGACGACCCGGACGGTCATGGCCTTGATCGCCGGCGGCGGCACCACGCGCACCGGCACGTCGCGGATCGAGCTGGTATCGTCGCCCGCGGTCACGCTGAATCGGAACGGCTGGCTGACGGCCTCGATCCGGCCCCGGAACACACCGCCCGGCTGAGGCCGGAGCGGCTCGGAATCCTCGGTGCCGTCCTCGAAGTGATAGACCGCCTGCGCCGACTCGGGGATCCGGTCTCCCTGGCGCACGCGCACTATCATCGCGAAGACGTCGCCTCGCGCCAGCCTGAGCGTGGTGTCCTTCTGGTCGAGGACAAGATGCGTCTGCTGCGGCCACTGCAGGCCGCCGAACGGGGCGAACAGCCGGGCCAGCGCGATCCGCGACGATATCGGGGCCGCGGCCACGATCAGCCCGCAGACCGTCAGCGCCGCGGCTGCCAGGCCGAGCGCGCGCCAGACCGGTCGCGGCTCGATCACCTCGCGGAAGTCGATCGCGTCGGTCTCGGCCAGCGCCTGCTGCACGGTCGCCTCCCGCATGGCCGCCGACTCGTACCGATTGTCGTCGGCCGGCATCCGCAGGAACTGGATCGTGCTCGCCAGTCGGTCGTTCAGGCCGGGCCAGCGCTCCTCGATCCGCATCGCGATGTCCAGATCGGCGAACCGGATCAGCAACGGCCGCAGCACATGCCGGTAGCCCAGGTAGCCCAGCGTGCCGGCCAGCGCCGCGAGGAGCGCGGCGCGGATGATCGAGTCGAGGTGGAACAGCCAGTCAGCCAACCCCGCCAGCAGGCACAGCGGCAGGATCACGGCCAGCACGCGCGAGAGCCCGTGCAGCGCAAGCAGCCGGCGGACCGATGCTCGTAACGCGCCGATCCTCGATTCCAACTCACGCGCCGTCATCAAGACCTCCCGACCCGGTTGCGCCGGACGCTTTTCCAGGGGATCGGCTCCTCGGGCGGATCATGGCCGGCCGAACGGCCGCGCCTCTCGCCACCCATCTCCTAAGAGGCCCTAACAGAATGGGGAGAGGCACGAAGACACGGAGCTAGTCCCCGTTTTGTTAGGGCGAGCAAGAGGAATTATACCATTTGCTTGCGCTTCCGAATAACCCATTCCAGCGCCAGTATGGTCAGGAATGCCGCCAGGACTGGCCAGGTGTTCCAGAGCGGGATCGGCGGGTCGGCATCCAGCGGCGTGGGCAACGATCTGGGCAGGTCGTTCAGCAGGCCGGCCGCCTGGAGGGGCGTGTAGAACTTCCCCCCGCTCGCCGCCGCCGCCCTGACCAGCTCGGGCTGGTTCATCTCGATGTGCTCGCGCTCGCCGATCGGCGGGTCGACCCGGAACCCGGCCGTCACCGGCCGGGGCAGCGCCGGAGGCGGCAATAGCGTCACGTCGTACTTGCCCTCGGCGACCTGCGCCAGGGCCCCCTCGAAGACGCCCTTCGAGCCCGGCACCCGGTGCAGGGTCAGCTTGCGCGGCCCCTGTCCCTTGCGCTGGACCTGGACCGTCACCTCGTCGCCGGCCGGAGCGAGTCCAGGGTTGAGGAACCGGACCCGGATCTGGATCGGCTGACCCCGCTGGTAGCGACGGCGGTCGGTCTGGATGTCCGCCTGCCGATTGCCGATCAGCCGCGATCGCGCCATGAACCGCATCGTCTGAACCCAGAACCGGCCGAAGTAGCGATCCCCCGCGCGGAACCGCCACCGCCAGGTGTCGTCGAACGCGTGGAACATCACCTTGCCCGAGCCCAGGAACTGATAAACGATCAGGGGGATTTTTCCCTCGGAGCCGATCACCGTCGGGTGTTCGGCCAGCACCTGAGCGGCCGGCTTCTTCCGCGGGGCCTCGAGATACCAGAACAGCTCGGGCAGGCGGTTCCAGATGTTCATGCTCTCGACCTCGTTGGCACCGAGGCGGAAGATTGGGTTGGCGCGCCCCTCGATTGTCAGCTCGGGGCGATAGGCGGTTACGCCGGCCCCCACGGCGGTCGGGTTCCGCGCATCGGCCAGCTCGATCGGGAGCAGGAGCTCCAGCGGCGTCCCGCGGTAACCGAGGGGGTCGAACAGCTCCCCCGCCACGAACAGCACTCCGCCGCTGTTATCGGTGACGAACTCGACGAGGTTCTTCATCTGTGCCTGGCTGAGGTAGCTGGCGTCCGCATCGCCGATGACGACCACGTCGTAGGCGAACAGTTCGTCCTTCGACGTCGGGAACGTCGGCAGGGCCGAGCGGTCCTGCTCGCTGTACTCGGGGTCCGACGACAGCAGAACGACGCTCAGGTCGATCGAATCATCTCGCTCCAGGTAATTCTTGAGGTAGCGGAACTCGTAGCGCGGCTCGTTGTCCACGAACAGCACGCGGAGCTTCTCCTTGCGTACCGTGATGACCCGTTCGATCCGGTTGTTGTCGGTCTGGAGCTCGCGGGGTTGCGGGGCGACCTCGACGACGAATATGCGCTCGCCCGTGGACCGCGGCCGGTGGACCAGTTCGACCTTCTCGGGCTGGCTGTCGAGGGGCGCGTCGATCTGGCGGGTCTCGATCACTCGGTCGTTTTGGGGGTCGGTTGAGCCGGGTTCACGTTCCTTGAGCGTTAGAGTGACCTTCTGGCCCTGAAAGCCATGGGCCGAGAGCTTCGCCTGGAAGCGAACGGCGTCGTCGACGAAGACCACGTCGTCGACCAGCAGCTCACCCAGCTCGAGGTCGCGCGCCGGGTCGGGGCTACCGAGACCGATGGTGAAGAGCGGCACGTCTTTTCGTGCGGCCAGCTCGCTGGCCTTCGCCAGCGGCTCGCCCTCGGTGGTCTGGCCGTCGCTGAACAAAACGATCGCCGATGGCGGCGCCCCGCGCAACTCGGTGAGCACCTGTCGGACGCAGTCGCCCAGCCGCGTTTGGGTCCCGGCCGGCTCGATCGCGCGCAGCTTCTCGACGGCCGTGTCGACGTCGCCCCGCTTGTCGATCTCGGCGATCGACTGCGCCGAGTTCGACACGCGATAGATCCGAGATCGGAA
>JAKAUH010000882.1 GCA_021818605.1 Planctomycetota bacterium | reverse complement strand
GGCGCAATGACGTTCCGCGACCGGTCGATCCCCCGCCAGACGATCCACGGCGGCGCCCAGCCTGATTCGCGGCTGGCGCTCGAGGCCTTCCTGGCCGCCGTGGGGGCGCCGGGGTCGGCGCCGCCGCCCGTCGGTCTGGCCGATGCCCGCGCGGCGACGCTCATCGGCCTGCTCGCCCGCAAGGCCGTCGATGAGGGCCGGGTCGTCGGCCTGGATGAGATGACCGACAGCGTCGCCTGAACCGGGCGACGGCCGAGGTCCTTCGAAGAATCATCACCCGGCACGCCGTATCGACCGCGATTCGCGCCACGGCGAGGTGGCGCGAATCCCGGGTCACCGCGGGGCTTACGCCTTGCCCGCTGCGCGGAAGATGGGCAGCGGCTCGAAGCCGGGCCCGAGCGCCTGGCGGCTCGGCAGGCCGAGCCAGTCGTCGAGGATGGAAGCATAGACGCGGCGGAAGTCGGTGGTGATCTTCGGGTCGCCGTCGACCAGATCGGTCAGGCTCGGGACCTTGCCGTGGACGCCGTCCTTGACGCCGTCGCCGGCAAGGAAGACCAGCCCGGCGGTGCCGTGGTCGGTGCCGGCCGAGCTGTTCTCGGCGACGCGGCGGCCGAACTCGCTGAAGCCCATCACGATGACGCGGTCCGCCAGCTTCGCCGCGGCCAGGTCGTCCAGGAACGCCTTGACCGCCCCGCCCAGCTCGGACATCAGGCCGAAATGGGTATTTGACTGCCCGGCGTGGGTGTCGTAGCCGCCCTGCACGGTGTAAAACACCCGGGCGCTGAGGTCGGCCTCGAGCAGCCGGGCGATCGTCTGGAGCCGGCCGCCGAGGGCCGTGCCGGGATAACGGGCGTCCGACTCGGTTCGCCGGCTGGTCAGCTCCGTCACGCGCTCCGATGCGGCGTAGGCGTCGAGGGTGCTGCGGCGAACGTAGGCGTCGAGGTCGTCGCCGCCGGGCATTGCCGCCGCGCGCGACTTGCCGTTCTTGCCCGCCCACCCCTCGGGCAGGACCAGGTCATCCAGCCGGTCGAGCGAGGTGACGGCCGCGCGCCGGGCGCGAAGAGCGGCCGGCGGCGGGCCCTCGCCGACGAACAGCGACGACGCGCCGGCCGGCTGTTCCTTGCCTGCCCTGTACTGCGTGTCGAGCCCGCGGCCGATCCAGCCGGGGCCGCCGTGCTCCTCAGGATCCAGTCGGGCCGAGTGCCAGATGGCCATGCTCTCGAAGTGCGACCGGTTCGGGTTGGGATACCCGACGCCCGGCACCAGAGCGAGCTGACCGCGCTCCAGCAGCTTGCCCATCTGGCGCAGGCCGGGATGCAGACCGAGTTCGCCATTGACCTTGATGAGCTGCTTCTCATCGAGCCGCAGGCTCTTCCGGTTCTTCGCGTAACCCTCGTCGCGGAACGGGACCAGGGTGTTGATCGCGTCATTGCCGCCGTCGAGCTGGATGACGACGAGCACCCGGCTGTCGGGCTTCGTCCCCGCCGCGCGGGCCGTCCTGGCCAGGAACACCGGGACCGTTGGCGCCAGCGCCACCAGTGTCGCGCCGTCGAGGGTCCGCTTGAACAGATCGCGTCGTGTGAACATGAAACTTTCTCCGGGGATGGGACCGACGATGGCACGAGATTGGATCGATCAACCGAGCTGCGATTCGGGAGCGGCCAGCAGTCGCGCAACCGCCTCGCGTGCGGCCGCGACACCTTCGCCGGCGCCGCCCGCGGCCGGACGATTTCCCGAAGGATTGCGGTCCGACCTTTCCGTCGACGCACCCGCCTGGCCGAGCAGTGTCTCGGCGCAGAAGCGCACGGCTGAGTCGCAATCCTGGCCCTTACCGTACCGATTGGCCAGGGCGAACGGGTCGAGCGCCACATCTCGGCCGACGCCGTGCCCCTCGACGAGCGCCGCGGCGAAGTTCGACCGGCCGATCAGCCCTCGGGCCGAGAGCCACGTCCGGCCGCCCGGCCAGCCGCCGACGTTCGGCGGGTTGAACACGTCCTGGCCCAGCCGGGCCGACCAGTCGGCGAGGACCAGCGTGCTGGGCGGCGGGTCCAGGAGCTCGAACGAGCGCACCGCGTCGACCACGAAGTCGACCGGGGCCATCACTCGCCGTCGGATGTTCGCGTCGGCGAAGAATGCCCGCGAGCGGAGGATCGTTTCGACGGCCCAGCCGATGTCCAGCCTGTGCGCCCGGAGCCCGCCGGCCAGTGCGGCGATTTCTGGCTTGCTCACCGCGCCCTCGCCCATGAACTGGTCGCAGAGCCGCCAGGCCAGTCGGTTCGCGGCGGCCTTTTGATCGAGCAGGATGCGCACGACATCGTTGCCGCCCCATCGGCCTTTTTGCCCGAGGATGGTCTTCTCGCCGTCATCGTGGCGCGAGGCGACCTCGCGGAACTCGCCGTCGATCACGGTCCAGCCGGTGAGGGCGCGGGCGGTCTCCTTGACGTCGTCCTCGGTGTAGTGGCCGATCCCCAGCGAGAACAGTTCCATCAGCTCGCGGGCGAGGTTCTCGTTGGGGTGCCCCTTGCGATTGGCTGGCGCGTCGAGCCAGACCAGGAGCGCCGGGTCGCGCATCATCGCGGCGAGCATCTCGCCGAAGGGTTTTCTCGCGTGCTTGCGCATCGTGTCGTTCTGCCGGCGCATGAGCGCCGTATCGCCGACCTTTTGCACGCTGGTGGCGAAGTGGTTGTGCCACATCAAGGTGAGCCGCTCGCCCAGCGGATCGGGCGTGAAGAGGAAGCGGTAAAACCACCAGGCCTTCAGCCGGCCGGTGTCACTCGATGCCGTGGCGGCCTCGCCGAGCACGGCGGCGGTCCGCTCGAAGTCCTCGGGCGCCGGCGCGCCCGGGGGCGAGGATTTGCCCTCGAGCAGCCGGGTCACGGCCGTCTCGGGTCCCGATTTGAGGTCCCGCTCGATCTCGCCGCGACTGGCGCCCAGGCTCGCGCGTCGGTGCAGGTGGACCACCCGGCGGAGATCCCAGGGTGCCTCGGGTGAGGGCACGTAGCGCTGCCAGGCGTCTGTCGCAGACTGAACGGTTCCCGTCATCCTTGCCCCCTATTCTGTATGGCACTTGGCCTACCACCTATCCCGTTAGCACGTCCTGGGCGACATCACCGTTCTTCGGTCACTGTCCTCGGCATCCCGCTCGAATGCGCGGAGTGTTGTCCGTCCATCCAATAAGAGGGGCCGAGTCCGGGTTTTCTCTCAACTTTCTGGCGAATCCGCTCGGATGGCTGGTGACTCGCGATCCGCAGCCCGGCCCACCCTACTGCTGATACGGCTTGACCTGCACATCCCCCCAGTCGATCCTCTCGCCTGGCCTGACCGTCCATTCGTTTTTCGACAGGTAGCCCTCGGCCTGGTCCGAATAGTTCCGCACGAACTGCCTCTTGAGGATCTCGACGTCGTAGTGCAGCCCCGGTACGAGCGTCGCGATGCGGAACCGACCCGCGCGGTCCGTGGTGAGCCCGTCCATTCGCTCCGTACCCGTCCACCGGCCGGCCGAGCGGAACCGCTGGCCGATCCTCAGCCGCATCCCCGGCCGGGGCTTCCCGTCCTCATCCAGGAGCCGGCCGGTGACGGTGCCGCACGGCTGCAACACCACGCGGACGGGATCGGGTTCGTCCCCTTTGAGCTCGATGACCGCGCCCAGGGATCGCCCGGCGTGTGAGATGATGATCGACTCGGCCTTACCGGGATGGGCGTTGGTGAAGGACCATTCGGCATCCGCGATGATCTCGCCCGTCAGCGACTGTCTGAGCAAGCCGACCTGAAGGCAGAGAATCCGCGCACCGGGCACGGGCTTTCCATCCGGTCCGACGATCTGAATATGCTGCTCTCGGCCCGCGGCGAGCGCGATATCAGGGACCGTGGCCGTCTTGCCGGCGTGCACGTCAAGAAGGACGAAGGCATGATAGGAGCCCATCTGATACTGGAAG
>JAKAUH010000948.1 GCA_021818605.1 Planctomycetota bacterium | reverse complement strand
CCTGGCAGCCGCGCTGGCCGGTTGGCTGGGTCTCTCGCTGGTTGGGGTCGCGAGGGCCCAGCAGGAAGAGTTGATCGACCGCAGCCAGGGGCCGCCGGAACTGGACACGATGGAGGTGGACGGAAACGGCGACAGGATCCCCGACGGGTGGTACAACGCCCGCGACGTGAACTGGCAATCCGAGGGAGGGATCCTCGGCGCGCATTTCATGCGGTTTCACACCGAGCAACCGGGTGGCCTGGGACACCTTAGCCGGGCATTCGGAGTGGACGGAAGCCGGTATGAGGCCCTTGTGCTGGGGATCTGGGTCCGGCAGGACGATATCCAGCAAGGCGAGCGCGCCGTGGCCGAGCCGGGGCTTCTGATCCAGTTTTACGGCGCCAATGTGCGGCAACTGACGCGATACATGATGGGGCCGTGGACGCATAGCATCGGCAAGCGGTGGACGCGCGTCGTCAAGCGGTTCCCGATCCCGCTCGACTGCAAGGAAGCGATCATGTCGGTCGGCCTGATGGGTGCGACCGGGACGCTCGACATCGATGGGCTGACCGCCGTGCTCGAGCCGAGGGGCGGCCAGTCGACGACGAACCTGATTGTCAACGGCGACTTCGAGCTGGGCGAACCGGCGCCCACGTACTGGCTCGTCTCGCGCGATGTGCGCCGGGTGTTCCCGGGTGACCAGTCGCCAAGCGCGCTGGAGCTGAGCGGATCGCGGGCGTTCGCCCAGGCCACCGTGGCGCTGCCGGTGAACCGGTTTGACGGGCTTGAGGTGTCGATCTCGTCGCGATTCACGAACCTGCGGGGCGCTGACGGAGCGCATGCCCAGGTCTATTTTCTCGACGAGCTGGGCCGCGAGGTGGGCGAGCAGACCATCATGACCTGGGCGGGGAGCTCGGGCTGGCGGTCGGACACCCGCCGGGTCGCCGTCCCCGCCGGCGCGGTGCGGGCGCTGGTGGAGGTCCGCAAGCCCGACGCGCCCGGGGCGATTCGAATCGACGACGTACGAGTCACGGCGCTGCCGAACGAGCAGGACGGCCAGTGGACTCCCTCTCACGTCTCGGATGACACCGAGGGCTGGATGCCGGTGGCGCCCTCCGCTCCGATCGTTGCGGGCGGCGGGCTCGACGTCTCGTTCCTGCTCCGGGCGCCGGCCGGGAATCAGGGCCTGACGCGGGTCAAGGACGGCCGGCTCACCTTCAGCAAGGGAGAGCGGGCTCGGTTTTTCGGTGTTAGCGTGATGGAGGCGACGGCCCTGCAGAGTCCCGAACGGGTCGACGCACTCGCCGATCGCCTGGCCCGATCGGGGATCAACCTGGTGCGTCTGAGCGAGCTGGACGTACCCGTTGGGCCCGGCCGCAGCCTGATCGACGACTCGCGGGATGATACGAAGGAGTTCGATCCAGACGCGTTGGCGCGACTGGATCACCTGATCGCCGCGCTCAAGAGGCGGGGGATCTATGTGGCGATCGAGCTTCAGAGCGGCCGGCGATTCCGCGCCGACGATGGCGTGAAGACGCCCGGGCTGCTGCCGGCCGGCGGCGGGCCGGCAGCGCAGTTCGATCCGACGATCGGCGAGCTGGCTCTGGGCTATGCCCGGGCATTGCTCGATCACGTCAACCCTGAGACGGGGCTGGCGCTCCGCGAGGACCCGGCCGTGGCCTGGGTGACGCTCGCCGGCGAGATCACGCTGTTCAACCAGATCGAGCGGCCCGACTCGTTGCCGCCCTCGTACGCGGCCGAGCTTCGCAAGGTCGCCGCCAATGCGCCGCGTGGGTACACGGGCCGCCGGTTGTGGGAATGGGTCGAGTCCGAGCACTCGCGCGAGATGGCCGACGCGCTTCGGCGGGCGAAGCTGCGGGCGCCCATCGCCAGCGTCTCACACTGGCGCCACGATCCCGCCGAGTTCAACCGCGCGGTGGCCGCGACGGGGCTCGACCTGATCGACGACCGGCTGTACTGGCTCCCCCGATTCGAGCGGGCGGGCCCGGATCGCCGGTCGATGCTCTGGAGCCGCGATGGCGGGCTGATCCCGCTGGCCGACCGGAAGCGACGGAACGACCGCCCGTATGTCGTCGGGCAGTGGTGTAACCAAAGCTTCGGAGCGTGGTCGCTGCCGACGGAGTCGGCGGATTTCCTGCTGGGCGTCTTCATGGCCGGGATGGAGGACTGGGACGCGATCGTCCGGCGCGGCCTGTTCCTCTATCCGTTGACCTGGGGCTCGGGCCCGGCGGGACTCGCGGGCGGTGATGATCTTTTCCAGATGAAGCAGGTGATCAACGCCTGCCCCCACATCTACGCGCTCTTCCCGCACGCGGCCTCGCTGTTCTACCGGGGCGCACCGGCCCGCCTCGCCGCGCGCCACTCCGGGCGAAACCAGCGCAACGGCCTGACGGGATGGAACCCCGCGAAGGGCCGGCTGGTCATCGACACTCCATACACCCAGGCACTCGTTGGCTGGACGGGCGGTGAGTCCGTGCGGTTGTCGCACCTGGAACTGTCCGCCGACAACGATTTCGCCGTGGTGGCGGCGACGTCACTCGGACCGGAGCCGATCGCGTCGGCAAAGCGGCTGCTGGTCACGGCGATCGGCCGCGTCGAGCCGACCGGCTTCCTCTGGGTCGACCCATGGAAATACCAGGTTGCCGATCCGGGTCGACCGCCGTTTCTCCAGGAGCCGGTGCAGGCCCGGATCGCCTGGCAGCGCACTGGAGCGATTCGCGCCTACAGGCTCAACAACGCGGGCGAGCGCATCGGCGAGGCCCCGCTCAAGAAGCTGCCGGACGGCGAGGGCGTCGAGCTCGCCCTCGACGGCCGCGCAGCCGGCTTCCACTGGGAGCTGGTGGTGGAGTGACCGCTCCTGGACCGCCGCGATGACGACCGCCGATCCGGGCCGGCCCGGCTCGGCTCGGCTCGTCCGATCGCACGTGCCACCCGAGGGACCCGCCCGATGACAACGATCGTGACCGGCGGAGCGGGATTCATCGGCTCGAACCTGGTGGATCGGCTGCTCGCCGACGGCGGCGAGGTCATCGTCGTGGACAACTTCGACCCGTTCTACCCCCGCGCTGAGAAGGAGGCCAACCTGGCCGACGCGCTGGCGCAGCCGCGCTGCCGGCTGGAGGAGTTGGACATCCGCGACTCCGAGTCGGCCGCGCGCCTGGTGGACTCCGTCCGCCCCGACGCGATCGTCCACCTGGCGGCGTGCGCCGGAGTCCGACCGAGTATTGCCGACCCGAGGCGCTATGCCGACGTCAATGTGCTGGGCACGATCGCCTGGCTCGAGGCCGCGACCCGGTTCACCCCCCTGCCCCGCTTCGTCTACGCGTCGAGCTCGAGCGTCTACGGCGTCCGCGACGACCCGCCGTTCCGCGAGTCCGACCCGGTCGACCACCCCGTCAGCCCTTATGCCGCGACGAAGCACTCGTGCGAGCTGATGGCCTACACCTATCATCACCTCCGCGGATTGCCGGTGACGGGGCTGCGGTTCTTCACGGCGTACGGGCCGCGGAACCGGCCCGACCTCGCGATCGCCCGGTTTACCCGGCTCATCGATCGCGGCGAGCCGGTGCCGATGTTCGGCGACGGCTCGACCCGGCGCGACTACACCTACATCGATGATATTGTCGACGGCGTCGTGCGGGCCGTCGAGCGCTGTTCGTCGGCGTCCATCTACAACCTCGGCCGGTCGGATCCGATCCCGCTCGGCGAAATGATCGCGACGATCGCCGAGGTGCTGGGCCGACCGGCGCCGATCCAGCAGATGCCCGAACAGCCGGGGGATGTCCGGCAGACATTCGCCGACATCAGCCTTGCCAGCCGCGAGCTGGGCTACCGGCCCCGCGTGCCATTCCGCGAGGGCATCAGACGTTACGTCGCCTGGTATCGATCGACGACCGGCCGGTCGGATTGAAACGACGTCGCATCGGGACGCTCCGT
>JAKAUH010001118.1 GCA_021818605.1 Planctomycetota bacterium | reverse complement strand
TGCGACGCTTTCTCATGCTGGGGTGCCGGAGGTCGGACGCGGCGGGCCCGGGTCGTTGGGGGGCCCCTTCAGCCCCGAGCGCCTGTTCCTCGCCTGGTACATACCGACCCTCGGGGAGCCGGCGGAACATGACTTCAAGGTGCTCGGGTGGGAAGAGGTCGGCGGCCATCGCTGCGTCAAGGTTTACATGCTTCGTTTTCCCAGGAAGAACCTGCAAGGCGCCCACGGTGACCTGCCTTACATTCGCCTCTGGATCGATCCGGAGCGGGATGGCTACCCGGTTCGGTATGAGTATTACCGAGGCGATGCCATCGAGCTCCGAGGCGAGATTACGCGCATGGAGCGCGTTCAGGTGCCGGAAGGTAGGGCCATCTGGTTTCCGACGCAAGGTAAGGTCTGGGGCTATGGCGGAAGCAAGCCGGGAACCTTCAGCAAGGAGCCGACCTACACCGATACGCATGGCGTGTTAATTCAGACCTTGAAGTTCAACCAGGGGCTTAAGGACCCATTCTTTGCAGTGAAGACGCATGCGCTCGTCAACAGTGATGAGGGTTTAAAGAAGATGTTGCGCGAAATGGAAAACGAGGTGTCTCACAAGGAAAATGAGGTCGTTCATCTCGATCCTGAGAGTCATCGGAAACGGCTCGACGAGGCACTCGAGGAGGCGAATCGTCAGGCTCGACAACTTGAAGCGTCATCGGCGGCGCGGGCGGGCTCAGCGTGGTCGACAGCCCTGTATGGTAGTCTCGGCGCCGCCGGAGTGCTCATGCTGGGGATCGCCGCGTTCCGGTATGGGAGGCGTCGATGAAGCCGCGGTGGGCCTTCCTCGTGATCCTGGGCGGCGCAATGACAGTGAGCTGGTCGCCCATGGCCCTCGCGGCTGAGGAACCGCCCAAGGTCGATCCGTGGGATTGCGGCACGGTTTCCCTGTATCACTTGCTCCGCCTGACAGGGCATTCCCTCGATATAGACGGGCTCCAGGTCGTGCTTGGTACTCCTGGCGCCGAAGGCCACTCGTTCCACCAACTTCGCGAGGCTGCGGGGCATTTCGGACTTTCGGTCGACGCCGTCGTCCTTCCAAAGCGGCGTTCCGCCATCCAGGGCCCGGTGTTGCTCTTCGCCAAGCTGGGTCAAGAAGGTCATTTCTTTGTGGTCCGCCCCGTCGGCCACACCGGCCGCCTGGTTCAGCTTCTCGAAGGCGATCGTCCTCCCTCCGTGGTCGACGCCGAGCGGCTCTTCAACTCCCGTGCGTGGACGGGGCTCGCCTTGGTTCCTCACCAGCCGAATTACCTTGCCTTGGGCGCGGCAGGCCTAGCAGTCGGCTGCATGGCCGTATTCGTCTCCAGGCTGTGGGAACGGGCTCAGCGGCAGCCCCCTCTTGGCGCGCATCGAGCCAGTGACTGAATCCAGAGAGAAGACGATGAGCCGAAATGGACCAATTCGCGTTCCCCTGTGTGGCCGGCATCGCTAGAATCTGCGCCGCCGAGGAGCACGGATGCTCGCGGTACTGGGACAGTAAGAGAAGGATTCGAGCGCTCATGCATCGTTGCGCGATGCGCCTTTGCACCTGGCTAATCTTCTGTGCCGGGATGGGGGGTTGCGCCACCATGCGACGGGAGGCGCCGAGCCCCGACCTGCGGCCGTGCACGGATGGTTTTGCCTACACGGCGGACGGCTGGCGACTGGGTGTGCGGCACTACGTGCCGGCGTGCCCGGATCCCTCGAAGCTGCCGGTCGTGCTCTGCCATGGGCTGGGTCTCAACGCGACGTTCTGGACGATCACGGACAATCATCTGCCCGCGCAGCTCAACGCGCGCGGATACGACGTTTTCGTCTTTGATATTCGCGCATCGGGTGAGAATGGCAAGATCGGTCGGCTGGACCGGATCAACGCGCGGCTGCGGCAGACGCCGTTCCGCGAGCGTAGCGAGGCGACCTGGAATGTCGACGACCTGATGCGGTACGACGTTCCGGCGATCCTGGACTACGTTCAGCGCGAGACGGGTCAGGACCGGGTGAACTGGATCGGCCACAGCATGGGCGGGATGCTGATGTTCCCGTTCCTCGAGCTGAACGAGCATCCCGAACGGATTGCCAACTTCGTCGGGATGGGGAGCACGATCACCCTGGCGGTGACGCCGCAGAAGGACATGCTCCAGGCGAACCGGGCACTGCGGGCGCTCTCGCGGGTTGCCAGTCCTGGGCGGCTGGGCCGGCCGCTGACCTATTTCCGCCTGCCGGGGATGTCGATGATCGACAAGTTCTATTTCTCCGACGACAACGTGGACGACCGGACGGTGTCGCGATTCTACGGCTACACGCTCGAGGATCCGGGGCCCGGCGCGTTCGGCCAGTTGGATTCCTATCTCCAGTTCGGGCACATGCTCTCGGCCGACCAGCGGGTTGACTACGCCAGGCTCCTGCATCGGGTGCGGACGCCGACCCTGATGGTCGCGGGCGAGGCGGACATCATCTCTGACATTCCCTCGACCGAGATCACGTTCCGGGCGCTTTCCAGCCCGGACAAGACCCTGATGAAGTTTGGCACGTCGTTTGGCCAGGTGGCGGACTACGGTCATTGCGACCTGGTCTGGAGCCGGCATGCGCCTCGGGAGATCTTTCCGCCGGTGATCGACTGGCTCGACCAGCACCAGCCGGGCGCGGCGGTGGCCGTCCGGCCGCGGACGCGGGAGACCGAGATCGCCCAGGCGCACGCCGAGGTCTCGCGAGCGTCAATTCCCGCCGAGTAGCGCATCGATGCAGATCTGCGACCAGGTTTCGAACTCGCCGCGGAGCTGGCGGATCTCGGCGAGGTCGAGGAAGCCCGCCTCGGCCAGGCCTTCCTCGCGGGGCAAAACGCTCGGCTCGTCGAGTTCGTAGAGGTGCACGACGCCCAGGTGTACGCTGCCGACGGGCGTCGAGTCGTCGTTGATCAGGCCAACGCGGCGGATTCGCCCCGGGCTCCTGATCTCGACCTCCTCGTCGAGTTCACGGCGGAGGGCGGACTCGTAGGCGTCGAGCGACCGGCCGCCCCCGGCGTCGTCGATCGAGACGTGTCCGCCGACGCCCAGCGAGCGGAGGCGATGCAGCCTCGACTCGCCCTGCGACTTGCCTCGGGTATAGCAGAACACGCCGTCGCCTGAGCGAAACACGACATAGGGGATGATCTGCTTGTAACCGGGATCCTCCTCGACCTCCGAGCGCGGACGGTAGTCCATGAACTCGGGGACCAGCAGGCCGGCGATGTAGCGGTCGGCGTCGGCGCAAAATCCCTGGAACCGACCGAGACCATCGAGCTGGGCGGCGGGGACGACCAGGACCCGTTCATCGTGCTTCACGGCGAATGGACCTCGACGGGGCGTAGAGCGGACCGGGCGAGCCGGGGCGAGCGACGACGCCAGCTTCTGGATTATGACACACGCTCGGGGCGCATGCTCAGAACGGGATGGTCCCCGCGGCCGGCGGGTTTGACCTGGGAGGGGGTGCGGCGCCGGCTCGTCGGGCCGGCCGGGCGGCGGGAGCCGACGAGCTGGCGGTCGGCGGTGTGGCCGATGGCGGGGTGGATTTGAGCGCCCGGACGGCGGCCTCGGCCCGGCGCGCCGCGAAGGCGGCGTCCGCGGCGGCCTTCTTCCTGGCCTTCTCTCTCTGGACGAGCTCCAGCCGGCCTTCCTCGAGGGCCCGGCGATAGGCGCGGACGGTGTCGTCGTCGAGGTAGCGGTCGATCATGGCCTGAACGTCGTTGATCTGCGCCTGGGCGTTGCGGGTGAGGATGGCCTTGCGGGTCTCGAACTGCTCCTTCGTCGCGCGCTCCTTGATCGCGGCGATCTTCTTGGCGTACTCGTCGCGCGGCGTGAGCTTGCCGAACTCCTGGAGCGTCTCGTCGAGCCCGTTCCAGTCCTCGCCCTCGAGCCGGGCCTTCATCCGGGTTTCGAGCCGGGCGCGCAGGGCGATC
>JAKAUH010000497.1 GCA_021818605.1 Planctomycetota bacterium | reverse complement strand
AGCCGCTCGCGCCGAGCGAGACGAATTTCTTGAACACATGCGATCAGGCAATGGCGCTGATTGAACGGGTTGGCCATCCTCGGCTCAAGCTACACATGGATGTGAAGGCGCAGAGTAGTGAGGTGGGGACGACGGTCCCAGATCTGATCCGCCGATTTGCCCCGCGGGCCGGCCACTTCCACGCCCAGGATGTCAATCTGCGTGGGCCGGGGATGGGCGAGGTGGACTACGGCCCGATCCTGGCGGCCCTGGTCGAATCGGGTTACGACCGATGGGTTTCCGTCGAGGTCTTCGATTTCAGCCCGGGCGCCGAGGAGACGGCGCGGCGGAGCTTTGACTGTCTGAAGCGCCTGCGGACTTGCTCACAGGGATCGGGTCATCTAAGATAGACGTGAATGGGAGAGGGGACGCCTAGCCGATGGTCTTGCCCGAAGCGCGACTGAACGACGGGCTGGAGACGGGTGTGGGCGGACGGATCCCACTGATCTCGCGGCTGACGATACCGGGAGGACGCGGCGGCGCATGGCGTGGCGATTCGCGCGGATCGTTCATCTCGGCGGTGCCGTCGCGCGGGGGCTGCTTGCCTGATTCGCAGGGCGAGGCAGTCGTCGTCCTGGGGCATTTATCGGCCGAGGGCGTTCTTTTTTCCCTTCATCGTCCCCGTGAGTCATAATGTCTGAACCAGCGGTCGCCGGGAATCCCGGATGGCCGTCCCAGGAGCGAGGACCTGGCCTGAGCGAAGGATGTCGGCAGCGGTTGGTCGCCCCGGATAAGGCCAGGAGGCGGACCCCGTACCTGAGCTGTCGAGCGCCCGATCGACGGACGGGGTCGAGCCGATTCTCTAGCGACCGAGACGATCCTCGATCGGGGATGAAAGGACAAAGCATGGCAGCAGGCAAGGACACGGGTAGCGGCGGCGGCAAGCGGAATGGCGGTGGAAATATGACCTCCGGAAACGGCGGCGGCGGTGCCAGCAAGAAGAATGCCTTCTGCTCGTTTTGCCGCAAGAGCTACCGGGACGTCGGCCCGCTGGTGGAAGGCCCCGGCGACGTCTACATTTGCGGCGACTGTATCGAGCTGTGCCAGTCAATCCTCGACCAGGAGCGCCGGCGGCGCGGGGTGCCCAAGACGCTCTTCACCGATATCCCAGCACCGCGCGAGATCAAGGAACAGCTCGACGCCTACGTGATCGGCCAGGAGCGCGCCAAGAAGGTCCTGTCCGTTGCCGTCCATAATCACTACAAGCGGCTGGTGCACGGCGAGGATCCGGAGACCGAGGTCGAGCTGGACAAGTCGAACATCCTGCTCATTGGACCGACCGGCTGCGGTAAGACCCTGCTGGCCCGGACCCTCGCGCGGGTGCTGAACGTCCCCTTCGCCATCGGCGACGCCACGACCCTCACCGAGGCCGGCTACGTCGGCGAGGACGTCGAGAACATCCTGCTGAAGCTGTTGCACGCCGCGGACTTCGACCTCGAGTCCGCCCAGCGCGGGATCGTCTACATCGACGAGATCGACAAGATCGGCAAGACCACGCACAACGTCTCGATCACCCGGGACGTTTCGGGCGAAGGGGTCCAGCAGGCCCTGCTCAAGATGCTCGAGGGCACCGTGGCCAACGTCCCTCCCCAGGGCGGCCGCAAGCATCCCGAACAGCAGTACATCCAGATGGACACCTCGAACATCCTGTTCATCTGCGGCGGGACGTTCGTCGGCCTCGAGCATATCATCGCGCGTCGCGTCGGCCGCAAGACGATCGGCTTCGGCAGCCAGACGCAGGTCGAGCAGCACACCGAGCAACTCGGCGAACTGCTGACCAAGGTCACCTCGGACGATCTGCTCGAGTTCGGCATGATCCCCGAGTTCATCGGCCGGCTCCCCGTGATCTGCCCGCTGATGCCGCTGGACATCGAGGCCCTGGTCCGCATCATGACCGAGCCCAAGAACGCCCTGGTCAAGCAGTATCGCCGCTTCTTCGAGATGGAGGGCGCCGACGTCGAGTTCAGCACCGAGGCCCTTCACGAAGTCGCCAAGATGGCCAAGGCCAAGGACACCGGCGCCCGCGGTCTGCGGTCGATCGTCGAGGACATCATGCTCGACATCATGTTCGAGCTGCCCGACCGGGCGGGCAAGGACAAGGGCAAGTTCCAGGTTACGCCTGAGATCGTGCGGAAGGAGAAGAGCCTCTTCGACGCCGCGCCCGTCCCGCTGACCACAACCAAGGCTGCGGCCGAGCGGGAGCGGAAGAAGGAGAGCGCCTGAACCCATCCCGGCGTCTCGAGCGGGGCGATCGGCTCAGTCCGAATGCTCCGCCGCGCGGATCTCGGCGAGGATGCGTTCGCCGTACTCGGCGAGCTTCCGCTCGCCGAGGCCGGCAATCCGGCCGAGGGCGGCCAGGGTGGTCGGCTTCTCGTGGGCGATCGCCTGGAGCGTCGAGTCGTGGAAGATGACGTAGGCGGGCACGCCGCGCTCGGCGGCGGTCGCCTTTCGCCACGCACGCAGCCGGTCGTAGACACGCTCGTCGTAGCGAATCGAGCCGGTCATCTTCCGCTGCTGCTCCCGTTGCTCTCGGCTCAACCGGGCGGTGGCCATCGGCCGGCTCAACTCGATCTGGGCCCGCGCTTTCAGGAACTCCCGGCCCGCCGAAGTGACCTCCAGGACGTTGAACTGGTCGGCCTTCTGGTCGATCAGCCCGCGGCGCATCAGCTCGCGGGCGAAGTGGATCCACTCGTTGCGCGATCGGTCCTTGCCGATGCCGTAAGTGGACAGCGACTCGTGGCCCCACTTGCGGATCTTCTCGGTGCCGGCGCCCAGCAGGACGTCGACGACGTGATGCAGGCCGACGTTGAACCCGGCCTTTTGCTGGATGCGGAGGATGCACGACAGGAGCTTCTGGGCCTCGAGCGTGCCGTCGAAGGTCTCGCGGGGCGTCAAGCAGTTGTCGCACGAGCCGCAGGCGTCAACCGGCTCGCCCGCCTGGTCGGTGTAGGTCTCGCCGAAGTATTTGAGGAGCTGGACCCGGCGGCACTGCGGGCTCTCGCAGAACTCGGTGAGCCTGGAGATGTGCCGGCGTGAGACGAGCTTCTCCTGCTCATCCGTGCCCTCGTCGATCAGCCGGTGCAGCCGGACAGCGTCGGCCGGGCTGTAGAGCAGGACGCATTCGCTCGGCAGCCCGTCGCGTCCGGCCCTGCCGGTCTCCTGGTAGTAGCTTTCGATGTTCTTGGGCAGGTCGTGGTGCACGACGAACCGCACGTCGGGCTTGTGGATGCCCATGCCGAAGGCGATCGTCGCGACGATCACCTGAACCTCGTCGCGGATGAAGAGCTCCTGCCTCCTCGCACGTACCTGGGAATCGAGTCCGGCGTGATAGGCCAGTGCCGCCACGCCCTCGCGAGTCAGTGCGTCGGCAAGTTCCTCGGTGCGGTTGCGGGTCATGCAGTAGACGATGCCGCTCTCACCACGATGTTCCGAGACGATCGCGAGCACCTGCTTGAGCGGCGCGGTCCGCGGCACGATCCGGTACGAGAGGTTCGGGCGGTTGAAGCTCGCGATGTGGACCTGCGGCTCGCGCATGCGCAGCATGGCGATGATGTCCTCGCGGACGCGGGAGGTGGCCGTGGCCGTCAGGGCGATGATCGGCACCCGGGGAAAGCGGTCGCGCAGGATGGCCAGCTCGCGGTACTCGCGGCGGAAGTCGTGGCCCCATTCCGAGATGCAATGCGCCTCGTCCACCGCGACCAGGCCCACGTTCCAGCTCTGGAGCGCCTCGAGCATCTCAGGAGTCACGAGCCGTTCGGGTGCGAGGTAGAGGATGCGGTACTCGCCGCGTGCCAGTCCCCTCCACCGCTGGCGGCTCTCGTCGGAGGTCAGCGACGAGTTGAGGAAGGTCGCCGGCACGTCCAGTTCGTCCAGGCTGTCGACCTGGTCCTTCATCAGGGCGATCAGCGGCGAGACAGA
>JAKAUH010000346.1 GCA_021818605.1 Planctomycetota bacterium | reverse complement strand
TGCTCCAGCCGATCCAGGCACTGGCCCTGTCGCGGGCCGACTACTTGCTCGCGGTGCTATCGTACAATCGCGCCCAGTTCCGTCTCTATCGCGCGATCGGCAGGCCGCCGATCGCGCCGCGGCCGGCGCCGGCGCCGGCCGCGGCGGCATCGCCAACTCGACGGTGATCGGGTCAGTTAACTGCTGGGCGCGGGTTTCATAACCCAGAGTCGACCAGGAAGAGTGAACCGCGAAAGACGCGAATAACGCGAAAACGAGAGTCTGTCGCACGGAAACCCGGCCGGGAAACTGACCCTGAACGTTGTACCGTTGAAAAACGAGGGTCGTTGGTGATGACGGCGGGCGTTCGAGGACGCCCCCGGGACGGACGGCAAGCGTCTGGGCCCACCAGGCAAAGCGTGTGATGGCTCCCTCTGGTGTCGTGGCCGGGAATGCGGGGGATTCCCGACGGGAGGCCGGTTTGGCTCGGCTCCGCAGGTTGGGCCTGATTGGAAGGTCTTGACCTGACCGGCTGCGCAAGGGACTCATCTCCCTGGCGGTACGGGACTAATGTGCACAGTTGGCGCCCACCTCCGGGACTGGTAGATTCAGCATGTCTCGATAAACCATGTCCGCCCGGCCGCCCCGGCGATCGTCCGGATTGGCCGCAACATCTGTGAGAGGGCACTCGCCATGCGCGCCTCGTTGATCGCGATCGTCGTCTGTCTCGCCTGCGCCGGCACCACTGCCCGGGCTGGAGATATCCTCAACGTCGGCGACCCCGCGCCGGCCCTGGCCGTCTCGAGCTGGGCCAAGGGGGAGAAGGTCGACAAATTCGAGCCCGGCAAGACCTACGTGGTCGAGTTCTGGGCGACCTGGTGCGGGCCGTGCCGGATGAGCATCCCCCACCTGACCAAGCTGGCCCACGAGTACAAGGACAGGGGCGTCCGGTTCATCGGCGTGGACGTCTGGGAGCGGGACCTGTCAAAGGTCGAGCCCTTCCTGAAGGAGATGGGCGACAAGATGGATTACGCCGTCGCGCTCGACAAGGTGCCCGCCCCGGGCAACCCGAGCGACGGCGCGATGGCGAAGCACTGGCTGGCCGCCGCTGAGGAGAACGGCATCCCGTCGGCCTTCGTCATTCACGACGGCGTCATCGCCTGGATCGGCCACCCCATGACAATGGACCAGCCCCTGGCGAAGATCGTGGCCGGCGACTGGGATCCCAGGGCCCATGCCGCCGAGCGCCTCGCGGCCAAGAGCCGCGAGAAGAAGCTGATGGCCGTGCAGATGCAGATCTACTCGCCACTACGAACGCGCGACTACAAGGGCACCCTCGCCGCGATCGAGCAGGTGACTGCCAGCGACCCGGATCTGGCCACCGAGTTCGACCAGGTCAAGTTGATGTGCCTCAACATGCTCGGCGAGACTGACAGGGCCCTGGCGCTGGCGACGGCGATGGTCGAGAAGAACAAGGACAAGGCGCAGGTGCTCAACAGCATCGCGTGGACGGTCGTCGACCCGGCTCACAAGCAGGCCCCCGAGCACCGGCTGGCGCGGGTCGCCCTCGACGCCGCGCAGCGGGCCAACGAACTGACCAGGGGCCAGCAGATGGCCATCCTGGACACGCTCGCCTGCGCCCAGTATCGGGCCGGCGAGTTCAAGGAGGCGATCGCGACCGAGGAGAAGGCGCTCAAGCGGCTGGAGGCCGAGGTCTCCGACCGCAAACATCCCTACTACAAGCAGTTCGAGGATCGCCTGGAGATGTTCCGCAAGGCCGCGGAGAAGTCCGATCGCCGGTGATTCCTGGAAGCGAAGCAGGCGGTTCCAACCACGGCCTGGAGGGCGATGACCATCGCTCTCGGGCCGTGATTTCGTCCGGGCCGGGCGGGACGCGCATCGGCCCCTCGGCCGGCGATGGATGAAAGGAAAGCGGGCTTGCGAGAAATGTCGAGCCGACGTCGACCGGACCCTCCCTTCCCTCCCTTCGCCCGATCCTGCAAAATAGCAATCTCGCGGCGAGGCCTTCCGTCTCGCCCCGCGACGCGGCGCGACGTGCAGGCCAACCCCCGCCGCGATGGGCGATCCCTGGGTCTTCGCCGCGACGTCCGGCCCGACGGCGGTTCGCGGGCGGACGCATCGAATCGCACCGCATCCGGCCAATCCCTCCCCACGAGCCGCCCGAGGACCTCCGACCGATGCCGGACCGCTTTACCGTGCTGATCGCCGACTTCCTGGCCGAGACCTCGATCGAATCGGCCATCCTGGGCGACGTCGCCGACCTCATCATGGCCCACGCCACCGACCAGTCGCTGCTCGAGCCGTACCTGCCGAGCACCGACGCCATCGTGGTCTTCCACGACCTGTCGGTCCTGGGCGAGGCCAGCTTCTCCCGGGCGCCCCGGTGCCGCGGCGTTGTCCGCGCGGGGGTTGGGTACAACAACATCGACCTCGAAGCCGCCACGCGTCACGGCGTGACCGTCTGCAACGTCCCCGACTACGGCAGCGAGGAGGTCGCCGACCACGCGATCATGATGCTCCTGGCGCTGGCGCGCCGGCTGGTGCCGTCGCACCTGGCGATCCGCGCCGGCAACTGGGATTACCGGACCGCGCTGGGAACCCCGCGGATGCGCGGGCGAACGTTCGGCGTCATCGGCTGCGGCCGGATCGGCACCGCCGCCGCGCTGCGGGCCAGGGCGCTGGGCCTGGACGTGGTGTTCTATGATCCCTACCTCCGCCAGGGGATGGACAAGGCCCTGGGCATCCGCCGCGTCTTCCGGCTCGAGGAGCTGCTGGAGCAGAGCCACTTCGTCAGCCTGCACTGCTACCTGGACGCCGGAACGCACCACCTGATCAACGCCCGGACGATCGCGCGAATGCGCCCCGGCGCGATCCTGATCAACACGGCGCGCGGGCCGTGCGTCGAGGAGTCGGCCCTGCTCGATGCGCTCGACTCGGGCCACATCGCCGCGGCCGGGCTCGACGTGGTCGAGCGCGAGCCGCTCGATAACGAACGGCTCCGCCAGCACCCGAACGTGCTCTTCACGCCCCACACAGCGTTTTACAGCGTCGAGGGCTACACCGAGATGCGCACCAAGACCGCCGAGGAGATCCGCCGCATGCTCCTGGGCGAGCCGGTCCGCAACCCGGTCAACGTCGTTCCTCAGCGCGGGCTGTCGACCCCGGCCTCGTCGTGATCGCAGGCAACGCTGAAAGGTCCGGCAAGCCCGGTTCCAATCCGATGAGCCAGCCGGTTCACGGCATCCCGGCGCGGCGGCGGCTTGCCGGGACGCTCGCCGCCGCGATCGCCCTGGCGATCGTCCCGATGGCGGCGGCGTCCCTGGGCTGTTACGGCGCCGCGCTGTTCGGCAACCGGCAGTTCGCCTACCGCGACGCCGGGCACTACTATTATCCGCTCCATCAGCGGGTGCAGCGCGAGTGGTCTGAGGGCCGTTGGCCGCTGTGGGAGCCCGAGGAAAACGCTGGCATGCCGCTGCTGGGCAACCCCACGGCGGCCGTGTTCTACCCGGGCAAGCTCGTCTTCGCGATTCTGCCGTATCCCTGGGCGGCGCGGGTGTACGTCGTCGCGCACACAGCGCTGGCCTGGGCCGCGATGCTGGTCCTGATGCGCGGCTGGGGCGCCGGCCTGCCCGCCGCGAGCCTGTCGGCCCTGGCGTACGCGTTCGGGGCCCCCGTGCTGTTCCAGTCGTGCAACATCATCTTCCTCGTCGGCGCGGCCTGGCTGCCGCTGGGGTTCCACGCGGTCGATCGGTGGGTGCGCCTGGGACGTCGCAGCGGGCTGCTCGAGCTGGCAGTCGTCCTGGCCATGCAGGCGCTCGGCGGCGATCCCGAGACGGCCTACCTGCTCGGCTGGGCCGCCGGGGGCTATGCCTTGATCGTCACGACGCGAGGAAATCGTGCCGGCGAATCCGCGCGTCCAGAAGGAGACCGAGCACCGATGCGCCGCGGGCGGTGGATCG
>JAKAUH010000217.1 GCA_021818605.1 Planctomycetota bacterium | reverse complement strand
GGTTGGTGACGGCCGAAACCGGTGGGAGCACTCATGAGCATCCTGGTCGACAAGAACACGCGGCTGATCTGTCAGGGTATTACGGGCAAGGCGGGCGCGTTCCACTCCGAGCAGTGCCAGGCGTATGGCACGAACCTCGTCGGCGGCACGACGCCGGGCCGCGGCGGCACCACGACGCTGGGCGTGCCGGTGTTTGACACCGTGGCGGAGGCCGTCGAGAAGACCGGCGCCAATGCCACAATGATCTTCGTGCCGCCACCGTTCGCCGCTGACGCCATCATGGAGGCCGCCGACGCCGGCATCGCGGTGATTGTCGCCATCACCGAGGGGATCCCGGTGATCGACATGGTGCGGGCCGTCGCCTACCTCAAGGCGCATCGGCCCAATGCCCGGCTGATCGGCCCGAATTGCCCCGGTATCATCACGCCCGGCCAGTGCAAGATCGGCATCATGCCGGGTTATATCCACAAGCCCGGGCGGGTCGGCGTCGTCAGTCGGTCGGGAACGCTCACCTATGAGGCCGTCTGGCAGCTCACCAACCTCGGGATCGGCCAGAGCACGTGTATCGGAATCGGCGGCGACCCAGTCAACGGCACGAGCTTCGTCGACGCGCTCGACCTGTTCCAGGCGGATCCGGACACCGACGCCGTCCTGATGATGGGCGAGATCGGCGGCAACGCCGAGGAGCAGGCCGCGGCGCTGAAGGCGTCGGGCAAGTTCACCAAGCCGCTCGCGGCGTTCATCGCCGGTCAGACAGCACCGCCCGGCAAGCGGATGGGCCACGCCGGCGCAATCATCTCGGGTGGGTCGGGCAAGGCATCGGACAAGATCGCCGCACTCGAGGGCGCGGGCATCCGCGTCGCCAGGAGCCCGGCCGACATGGGCACGACCCTCCAGGCCGTGTTCAAGGGTTGAACGATTCGATGAACCACGGTCCGCCTGGCCCGAACGCGCCGGATCCCCCCGACACGACCAACCCCTGGACAACCCTCGCGAGCCGCGAGATCTACGAGAACCCGTGGATCCGCGTGCGCGAGGACCAGGTTCTGCGACCCGACGGCCAGCCGGGCATTTATGGCGTCGTCCAGTTCAAGAACCGAGCGGTGGGCGTGTTGCCGGTGGATGACGAGGGCCGCGTCTGGCTCGTCGGCCAGTACCGATACCCCCTTGGCATCTACTCGTGGGAGATCCCCGAGGGGGGCTGTCCCGAGTCCGAGACCCCCGAGGCCACCGCGCTCCGCGAGCTGCGCGAGGAGACCGGGCTGGTTGCGGAACGCCTCGAACTGATCGCCACGGCGCACCTCTCGAACGCCGTCAGCGACGAGGTCGCTTACATCTATCGCGGCACAGGACTGTTCCAGGGCCCCGACGAGCCCGAAGCCTGCGAGCGGATCGAGGTCCGCTGCGTCGAGTGGAACGCGGCGTGGCAGATGCTCCAGCGCGGCGAGATTACCGATTCGATGAGCGTTATCGCGCTCTTGCACGAGGCGGTACGGCGGATGGGAGGGATTGCGAAGGACGAGAAGTGAGGAGCGATCAGGAGGCGTGAAGCGGAAGGACTGCGGTTCCTGTCGCATCGCATTTCTTCGAGTAGGCGTAGGCATCGGTGTCGGCAATCGCATCAGCCGGCGTCGCGGCCTTCACTCTTCACGCCGGCGAGCGCCTCGGGAAAGTACTTGCCGGGGCAAGCTGTCGGAGTGGCGGCCAGGTGGGCGTGGGTCGAGATGTTCGAGGAATCGATCTGGTAGCGGCGGCTGAGGTAGGCGATGAGGGCCTGGGTGGCAGCAACCTGGCGAGGCGTGGGCGGCTGCTGGTCGAGATCTCCGATCAGGCAGATGCCGATGCCGTACTCATCCACGTCGTGGCTGCGGGCATTGCGGCAGTGGACGCCCTGCTTCTGATTATCCCAGCGCCGGGCGACCTCGATCTGACCGTCGCCGCTGCCGTTGCCGTTGCCGATGATGAAGTGGTAGCCGCAGCCGTCGTAGCCGAGTTGCTTGCGGTGCTCGCGGTCGATCTCATCGTAGTTTCCGGCGGCCGAGGCGCTGTGATGCAGGACAATGAAGCGCCAGGGGCGATCAGCCTTCGCTGGATAGAAAAGCTCGCTGGCACTGGTGCCGGCAATGTACGCCTGGAGCTGGGCGGCGACGTTGTCGTCCCGCTGAGCCGAATGAGCAGCACGGCGAGCGGCCGCCCGGCTCGTAAGCCGGGCGTCGCTGGCACCCTGGTTCTCCAGCATGGTCGACGCATTGCCCGAATCGGTGGTGGGGCCGAGCAGCGTCGGGCCGGAGCCCGTTCCGGGAGAGGCCGGAGCCGGGGGTGACCCGGCTCCCGGCACCTTGGCGCTGCTGCGACGACCGCTGCTGCTCGACGAGAATTCGTCGAACTCGGGATCCGGGCCAATCTGGGCGCTCGGCGGTCGCTCGACCGTCGAGCTGCGGACTGTACCCGACGAGTTCCCACGGAACGTCGAGCTGGGTGTGACGCTCGAGTCGATCGACGGCGTCGTGATCGTGGATGACGGAACGCTGGTGGATGGTTCGGTCGTGATGGTCGTGCCGCCCATGGTCGCGCCGCCGCAGGTTGAGCAGCCGGAGGTCGGACGGGCGAAGATCGGGCGATACGACGTGGCCCGGTGGTGCGAGCAGCCGGCCAACGACGACAGGGCCATCAGGCCAGCCGCGGCCAGGACCCAGCGTCGCGACCACGCGCCGTTCGCGGCAAGATCTCGACGAAACAGGGACATGAACAGTTCTCCTTGCCAGGTGTGCGGCCCGCCCGGCCGCTGTGGCCGGGACTCGATATCACCCCAACCGCAAGCCCGATGCCAGACGGGTCGCCACGAGAGACCAGGTGCATGACGAGCAAACCCGGCTTTCGACTCAAGTCTACACGCCGATTAGCCGACGGGAGTTCGACCGCATTTTTTTTTGGAGATTCCTCAAGTCGCAGGCGTCGCGAACCGCAAGGTCACTTTTGTAACTTCTACCAATCTTGAGGACCGATTCACGGGTGAACCTTGCCGGTCGAGCACGATAGCATAGCGCGACCTGACGGGGATCGTGACCGCCCCTCATCTCACCGATCGCGCAGGAGTTTCCGATGTCGACGCTCGCGACGAGTACGACGGCGATGGCTCGGTGCTACCCGGCGCCGATGATTCATCGTTTCGCCCGGAACGAGCTCGAACGGATTGTCGAGGCGGGCATCCTGTCGGATCCCCACGGCAGAAACCCGCGATCGGAGACCGCATGGAGAAGATCGCCAAAGGCTCGTCAGACCGACGCCAGGCGATCGGATGACCCTACCGGGCCCGGCCGCAACGCGGTATCCTGGAAAGGTAGTCCTCCGCAGAGCGCCCCCGAACTTGCGGCGGGCTTTTTTTGTCGGCAATCGGGGAGCCTCGATCGGGTCTCGCGACGGGGGCTCCCTCGGATCCGATGTCTCGAACACCGCCGAGATTCCCGACGCGGACCGCGGGACCGCGACCTTTGGAATAGATCGTTCGACCAAGGACAAGCGTGCGACATGCCTGCGTATCATCCCCAGCGTATCGAACCGAAGTGGCAAGCCGTATGGGAGCGGGACCGGACCTTCCGGGCCGTCGACGGAGACACCTCGAAGCCCAAGCTCTACATCCTCGACATGTTCCCCTATCCCAGCGCTGCCGGCCTGCACGTGGGACATCCCGAGGGATACACGGCCACCGATATCCTTTGCCGCTACAAGCGAATGCGCGGGTTCAACGTGCTGCACCCGATGGGCTGGGACGCCTTCGGCCTGCCCGCCGAGCAGTTCGCCGTCAAGGAGAATATCCACCCTCGCATCACGACCCAGCAGAACATCAACGAGTTCCGCCGCCAGATCAAGTCACTCGGCTTCTCGTATGACTGGGACCGCGAAGTCGATACAACCGATCCGAATTACTACAGGTGGACCCAGTGGATCATCCTGCGAATTT
>JAKAUH010000455.1 GCA_021818605.1 Planctomycetota bacterium | reverse complement strand
CGCCGAGGCGCGTGCCCTGGGCACCTCCGCGTGAGCCGCAGCGAGGGAGCACGCCCAATGAGTCGGTCCTGGATCTCGGCGTTCCTCGGTCTGTTCACCAGCGAGATCCGGCTCGATCTCCGCCCGCTCGTGCGCTTGCTCCGGGTCCACCCCGAGCTTCTCCTCGCGGCGATCGGCGTTGCGATCCGCTTCTACACCTACGCCGGGAACCGCGCGATGTGGCTCGATGAGCTGATGCTCAAGGGCAACATCGTCGATGCCTCGGTCTTCGACTTCTCCGCCGGTCTGCACGACGACCAGCTCGCGCCCCTGGGCTTCCTGGTGGTGGAGCGCGTGCTCGCCGCCCTGATCAGCGGCCGTAACCACGTGTTGCGATTCCTGCCGATGATCGCCGGCGTTGGGTCCGTGCTCCTGTTCCTGCGGCTCGCGCCACGGATTCTGTCGAGGCGGGCCACCCTCGTGGCACTGGCGCTGTTCACTCTTTCCGACGATCTGAACTACTATTCCAGCGAGTTCAAGCCCTATTCGCTCGATGTGTTCTTCGGTCTCGCGGCGACCCTTCTGGCGGCGCAGTCGATCGGGCGGTCTCCGTCGCGTCGCGCGGTGCTCTGGCTCCTGGCGGTCGTCGCCTGCGCGCCGTGGTTCTCGTTCGCCTCGGCGTTCGTCATCGCGGGGTGTGGCGCCGTGCTGCTGCTCGACGCGCTCATGGCCGCCCGATTCCGGGACGCGGCAACCTACGGACTTGTCGGAGCCGCCTGGCTCGCCAACTTCGCCGTTTCGTACTTCGCCTCGCGCGCGCTCCTGAGTCTCGACACGACAATGTTCCGGTTCTGGGATTTTGCGTTTCTACGCCTGGGATTTCCGCCCAGCCGCGACGACCTGGCGAGAGACGCGGCCCTGCTGCTCGAGGTCTTCGTCAACCCGCTCAACCTCGTCGCGCCGGCCCACGTGCAGGCGGGGGTGATCGTGCCTCTGGCGCTCCTTCTTGCCGGCACGGTTGCGCTGGGCCGCCGCGCGCCGCGGAACTTCCTGCTGCTCGTCGTCCCGATCGGCCTGGCGCTGATCGCCGCCGTCCGACGAGATTATCCCTTCCACGGTCGCTTGATCCTGCACTTCGTGCCGGCCCTGTTCCTGTTGATCGCCGAGGGAACCGACGCGCTCGCGCGGCGGTTTCCCTCGCCGTCGAATATCCTCTACACGACCGTCCTGGCCTCGCTGCTGGTCCTTCCGACCTGGGACACCGTGCAGAACGTGGTATCAGGTCACATCCGCGTCTTCAACATGCACGGCGACCTGCACTCGAATGTCTTCATCGATATCCCGGTGAAGCGGCCGGCTCGTCGCCGCTATCACTACCAGAGCCGGCCCGATTCCGCCCGTAACGACCAGGACAAGTCCGGTCAGAAGGTCGGGATATCCACCCTCTTCCCGCCGTTCATCGCCGACTCGTGGGCGCAGAGGCCGACCATCGTCCAGTTGGCCGAGGTCTCAGCGTCCGGCAGCGCCGGGCGCTCGCCGCGGACGGCGCTGAGGAACGCGTGGACCAGGTGCGGGTGCGACCCGCCGTGGCCGCCGCCCTGGGTGAACGACAGGTGCTGCTCGCCCTCGTCCTGGCTGTAGACGCCCTTCGTCGTGAACCGCTGGATGGGCTCGGGGAGCAGACGGCCGTAGTCGGGCACCGTCGTCCGGCGCGGGATTTCAGACTCGGGAACCGGGTGCTCGGGCGTGCTCTTCACGTGGATGACCGGCTCCTCGCCCTCGACCTGCTGCCACTCGAAGCTCTTCTTGCTGCCATACGCGTCGAAGCTCTCGCGATACTGGCGGGCCGTGTCGAACAGGCTGCGCGTGACCTCGGCGACGACGTCGGAGCCCTTGATGGTGAACGTGGCCGTCTCGATCGCGAACGGGCTGCCGTAGCGGCCGATCAGCTCCTCGCGGATCCGACCCGATCCGTGGCAGACGACCCTCTCGGCGTGCTTGCCCAGAACCGCCAGGCACGGGCTGACGCAGTGGGTCGCGTACCACATCGGAGGCAAACCCGGCCAGTAATCGGGCCAGCCGTCCATGTCCTGCTGGTGGCTGCCTCGCAGGAACTGGAGCCGGCCCAGCTCGCCCTTGTCGTACAGTTCCTTGACGAAGAGGTACTCGCGGCTGTACACCACGGTCTCCATCATCATGTAGACCTTGCCGCTCTGGCGCTGGGCCTCGACGATCCGCCGGCACTCGTCCACGCTCGTTCCCATCGGGACCGTGCAGGCGACGTGCTTGCCGGCCTGAAGGGCCTCGATCGACATCCAGGCATGGTCGGGGATCGGCGAGTTGATGTGCACGGCGTCGATCGCCGGGTCCCTGAGCATCTCGCGGTAGTCCGGGTATCTCGCCTTGATCCTGTACCGATCACCGCACTCGTCGAGTCCCTTCTGGTCGCGACGGCAGATCGCGTACATCTCGGCGCCGGGGTAATTCTGGTAGATGGGGATGAACTCGGCCCCGAAACCTAGCCCGATGATCGCCACACGAATCGGCTGATCGTTTGCCATCGACGGCTCCCCTGAACAGCGGACGTAACACGAAGGGTCTTGCGGAGTCACGTGCAAGATAGTAGGACGGGTTCGTCAAGGCAAGCATCTTCACCGAGGAGTTGACGATGGCGGAACGTCGGATCGGGGTGGCATTCATCGGAACGGGCGCCGTGACGGCCTATCATCACCTGCCAGGCCTGCGGCTGGACCCTCGCGCCGAACTGGTGGCGATCTGCGACGCCGACCCGGACCTCGTCGCCAGACGGAAGGTAGAATGGGGCGTGCCGATCGCCTCGACCGACGCCGAGGCGGTCTGCCGCCGCGACGAGGTCGACGCGGTGATCATCGCCACGCCCAATGACACGCACCGGCCAATCGCGCTGGCCGCGGCCCGCGCCGGCAAGCACGTCATGTGCGAGAAGCCGCTCGGCCTCTCGGCGGGCGAGGTCCGCGAGATGTACGAGGCCGCCCGCGATGCCGGGGTGGTCCACATGACCGCCTTCACCTACCGCTTCGCGCCCTCGATGCGCTACCTCCGGCATCTGCTCAGGTCCGGGGCGCTCGGCACCCCCCGGCATTTCCGGTCGCAGCGGTTCCTCGACTGGCCCGAGACGAGCTGGGGCTGGCGGCAATACAGGGACCGCGCCGGCGCGGGCGACCTGTTCGACATGACGATCCATCGCATCGACTTCGCGATCGACCTGCTCGGGCCGATCGCCCGAGTTTGCGGCGCCGTGGCACGGTTCGCGCCTCGGGATCGGACGGTCGACGGGCGGCCGTGCAAGCCGTCGGAGGTCGACGACTGGTCGTCGCTGATCGGCGAGTTCCACTGCGGTGCCACCGGAGTCTGGGAAGGCACGACCCTGGCCAAGGGCTACCACCGCGACGGCTTCGGCCATGAGTGGGCCGAGATCAACGGCTCGGAGGGCTCGGCCGTCTACCGGCTGCACGAGCCGAACGTCATCCTGCTGGGCAAGACCGGGCAGGACCTGGCGCCCGTGAACGTCCCGGACGAATACCTCAAGCCGGCCGATAGTCCGCGCAACCCCGGCGAGGGGGCGCCGGCGACCGTCTTCCGCTACGACCTGATGTGGGAGTTCCTCTCGGCCATCGCCGAGAAGCGCCCGGCCGTGCCGAGCTTCCTCGACGGCTACAACGCCCAGGTCGTCGCCGACTCCGTCCTCGAATCGCACGCGAAGCGGACCTGGATCGAAATCCCCGAACCGCGTCCGTGAAGGAACCGATCCGGAGCTGTCCGCCGATCCGATCCGGATTGCGGAAGACCCGGACAGTTTCGGACCGTTCGCCACTGCCCCCGCCCCGGGATGGTCCTCGCACGCGCAGCCACGCGTTCGATGCCATCCCGGGACCGCCAGCACCACCGGCGCGGCGCATCATGGGTTGATCAATCAATCCGACCGAATTGGGAAAGAGCAGGTCTCG
>JAKAUH010000063.1 GCA_021818605.1 Planctomycetota bacterium | reverse complement strand
ATGGGCTCCCCCGCGCGCTTCACCCGCCGGGCGATCTCGAACAGAATCGCCTCGCTCTCGATCGCGCACGGCCCGGCGATCACGGCCAGATGCCCGCCGCCGATCTTCACTCCCTTGATCTCGACGACCGACGGCTCGGGATGGAACTCGCGGCTGGCCAGCTTGAACGGCCGGAGGATCGGCACGACCTTCTCGACCCCGGCAATCGCCTGGAGCGGCTGCACCTGAAGCTTGTCCTCGTCGCCGATAACGCCGATGATCGTCCGCGCAACCCCCTGGCTGAGGTGCGGCGTCAGGCCCAGCGCGTGAATCCGCTCGAGCACATGCTCGACGACCCCAGGCGCCGGATTCGGCTTCAACACGATGATCATTCCGGGTCGGTCCTCATTCTCTCGGTGGACTGGCCTGCGGGCGTTCCGCGGTTGGTTCTCAATGGATGGCGACCGCGCAGGGGTCCGATCCGGATCCCGGCGTCCCGGTCCTTCCCGGGGAATCTCGACCGTCGGCGGACACCGGCGACCGGAGCGCGGCCATCAGTTCCGTTCGGATCGGATCGGATCGGATCGGGCCAGCGGTCTCCCGCCCACCCGGGGACGTCTCTTCCCCGCGTGATCCACCCGGGCCCCGCTCGCCGCTCGCCTCGCGGAGCAACCCCCGGGGATGAACGTACCAGTCTAGCGAATCGCGGATTCTCGGGGAAGGACGTTTTTGCGGGGAGTCGAGACCGTCGAGACTTCGAGTGCCTGTTCGCTTTCGGAAAAATGGCAAAAGCAGGAGAAATGACAAAGATGAAGAACAGAGAGAAGATTGCCGACCGGACTCGGCACAACCCCGGGCGACAGCAAATCATCCCGGGGAATCTCGACCACGAAGACCACGAATAGAAGACAGGGATCAAGCTCCCTCCCATTCGTGGCCTTCGTGCTCTTCGTCGTCGAGTCGAAACCTGGATCTTGATGGGGCCGGCCGATGAGATTGGCGACTCAGAGCGTGTGAACGAATCCGAAGGACGGAGAGCAGAGAGCAGAGGTTGAAGACCCAAACCCTGCGTTCGTCGGTCCTGCCTCCCCTCCGCTCTTGGTGATTCGTGCTTTGAACTCGATCCTTTCACAGACTCTCAGGTCAGGACGTCCGGCGCCGCAGCGGAGAGACCAGGCATCTCCGGGCGACCAGGCCGGCGACTCCGAGGCCCAGGAGCACCAGCGACGACGGCTCGGGGACGGACGAGATCTGGATTGTGGCGATCGGGTCGGTGCTGGTCGGGATGTGTGTGATCGTGTAGCCGGCGGCCGTGGTCTTGCCGTCGATGCCGCCCAGGAACGTCGAGGCGGTGGACTCGCTGAACAGCGACGTCACCTTGCCGTCGGTGATCTGTGTGCCGCTGCCGGGGGTCTGGCCCTTGATGAAGGTGAGGGCCGTCGTGAGACTCTGGGCCTCGGTGTCCGAGTCCCAGATGCCCGAGCCATAGACCTTGATCGTCAACGGCCCCTTGAAGGTGCCGTTGCTGTTGAAAATCTGCAGTGGCGAGGCATTACCGATGAAGAAGTCATTGGACGGGACGATCATCCCGGCGAAGCTCAGGAACTGGTCGGTGCCCGGGTTGGCGACGCTCAGAATCGTCGAGTTCGACTGGCCCGGCAGGAACTGGGGCAGGCTGCCGCCGGACTTCAGCGTGGTATCCACGCCGACGTTCGCCGCCTCGAACTGCGACGACAGCGGCGCGGTGTTGCCGAACTGCGCGAGGGTCGCGATTTCCGAGCTGGCAGCCTGGCCCGGCGTGAACGCGCTGAAGGTCCCATCCTGGACGCCGAACCAGATGGGGGCGAGGGTGAAGCCTCCACCGGGCTGGTCGTTCGTCACCGTGATCTTGATGTCGCCGGCACCGGCCGAGGAGGTCAGGAATAACGCGGCGGCGAGTGCGGCCACGGCCGCTCCGAGCCGGAACGCGAGACGCTGGGATCGCTTGAGCATCACGAGCAAACTCCATGCGAGTGTGCGAAGAACGAGGCTCCCTGAAACCAATCGCGGACGATCCCGTCCGCTCGCCGGTTAGTCGCGGGAATCCTCCCGGCGTTACAGGCCGGAGCAAAATCGAGACTGGAGCCGGGTCTTCGAGCGGCCTGTCCCCATTTCGTTCGGGCCTGTTGCGGGCGATCACCCAGATGACTCGAGATGCCGCCAACGGCGCGACCGGCGCCCTTGCCTGCCATGGGGCCGGGCGTACGATGGATCGGTTGACCCCGGCCCGGCTCTGCGACAGTCAGGGCCGATCGATCCTGGTATCCGCGGCGAGAAACGATGGACGCCCGCCCGCCGACGCCGACGCAGGCCGACGATCCGCAGGCGCCGACTCTGCCCGACACCGGCACCGGCACCGGCGATGCGTCGGCCTGGCCGGACGAGCATGGGGATGCTTTGTACCGCTACGCGCGGCTGCGGGTCGGCCGCCGCGAGCTGGCCGAGGACCTGGTGCAGGAGACCTTCCTGGCCGCACTCCAGGCCCACGGGCGATTCCGAGGCGGCGCGACCGTCCGCACCTGGCTGCTCTCGATCCTGCGACACAAGATCGTCGATCATTTCCGACGGGCACCCACGGTGATGCCGGGGCAGGGGCACGGGTCGCCGGCCGGGCACGACGGCGACGGCGATGCCCCGAATTCCCGCGCCGGCGGGCAGGTTGACCCGATCAGTGGCCGGTTCTTCGACGCGAGCGGGCACTGGCGGAAGGCCCCGGCGGCGTGGAAGGCGCCCGACCGGGAGCTGGAAGCGCGCGAGTTCCGCGAAGTGCTCGACGGCTGCCTGGACCATCTGCCCGGCTCGCTGGCCTCGGCGTTCATCCTGCGCGAGCTGGAGGAGCTCGACCCGGGCGAGCTGTGCGGGGTGCTCGGCCTGAGCGCGGGCAACCTGCGGATCCGGCTGCATCGCGCCCGGCTGCTGCTCCGCGAATGCCTGGAACGGCACGGGTTCGGCGCTGAATCCAGCCGGTCGTCAAGGAGGACCCCGTGAACGGGTTTCATGGATTACTCCAGATCCTGACCCTCCGCTGCGAGGCGGCCGCGGCGCTCCTGTCGCGCCAGCTCGACGAGCCGCTGTCGCACCTCGAGCGAACGGCGCTTGTGTGCCACCTGGTCGCGTGCCGATCGTGCCGGCGCTTCCACCGCCAGGTGCAGCGGATCCGCCAGGCGCTCCGCCTTCGCAATCGCCTCGGTCCGGCGGACAACGCCGATGACGAGGGCCTGTCACCTGAGGCACGCGCCCGGATCGTCCGCGCCATTCGCGAGGCACAGGCGATCGGCGAACCGCCCGCCGGCACCGGGCCCGACACGCCCCGCGACGAGACCCTGCCATGAAAACCTGGGCCTGCCACATCCGGATTGACCTTCCTCACGCGCAGCCGTCTCAGGTGCACCGGATTGCCAGGCTGGGCCGACCCGCCAACTTGCCCGCCGGACCGGCCCGTCTCGCACCGGGCCGACCACCGCTGGCCGGCCGGCCGGCCGGTCGCTCGCTCGCTCGGCCCGCCTCCCGCCGGCGGATCGGCCGGGTCGTGATCGGCCACGCCGATGATGAAGGACACGCGGGCAGCCCCGCTCGCCACCGGGCGAGGATTCCACCGACCTGACCAATCGCTGGACGCTGGACGACGAGTCCGGCAAAGCTCCTTCCGGGAGAGACCTTGAGTGGCAATCTTGCGGTCCCGAGTGGCAACTTGCGGTCCCGAGTGGCAACTTGCGGTCCCAGGGCGGCGTCCCACAGCCGGTATTTGGCCCCGAGCGCCGCCTTTTCAGGCAGCCTTTTGGCCCCAGGCGGCAACTTTTCAAATGGTCAAAAAGAGGCCAAGAATGACAGACATATTACCGCCGCCCCGCCGCCTGGACATCCACGCAATCCCAATGGAAAAGGGCCTGTCCTGCTCTGTAGAAAACCTATCCCGAGGCAACAATCATTACGTTATGTGTGATAACACGG
>JAKAUH010001130.1 GCA_021818605.1 Planctomycetota bacterium | reverse complement strand
AAGGTCGCCGGCCTCGAGGCCGGGGCGGACGACTACATCCTCAAGCCCAAGAGCCCGGACGACTTCCGCGAGATGTTCAAGCGGGTCGAGGCCCACCTGCGGATCCGCGACCTGAACGCCACGCTCGCCGAGCGCAACCGGCTGCTCGAGGCGGCCCACAAGAAGCTGACCTTCGAGCTCGAGCTGGCCAGGAAAGTCCAGCTCGCGATGATGCCCCGTCCGCCCAAGCCGCGGGGTGTGCTTCGCCTGGCCGTGCGCTACACGCCCGCCAACCAGCTCGGCGGAGATGTCTACGACATCTACCGCCTGGACAACAACCGCCTGGGCATCCTGGTGGCGGATGTCTCGGGCCACGGCGTCAATTCGGCGATGCTCTCGGGCATGGTCAAGGCGCTAGCAGCACCGCTGTCGATCGCGGTGCTCGAGCCCGGCGAGCTGCTGGCCGGCCTCGACGTCTCCACCGAGCAGTACTTTCCCGAAGGTTATTTTTGCACCGGCTTCTACCTGATCGCCGACGAGGAAACCGGGCTGATCCGTTACGCCGGGGTCGGTCATCCACCGGCGATCGTCGTCGGCCCCAACGGACCGCGGACCCTCCAGTCGAACCCAGGGATGCTCGGCATCGGCATGGTCGACGGCACGGCCGGCGCCTCCGACCGCCTCCAGCCGGGCGAATCGCTGGTGATCTACACCGACGGACTCACCGACGCCATGGATCCCTCTGACGTCCTCTTCGGCGAGGAGCGGCTCAAGACCTTGCTCCAGACCCACCACGGCGCCGATCCGACCGAGATCCTCAACCAGGTCGACGAGGCCCTCAACCGGCACACCTCGCCCGGCCGACCCGCCGACGACATCAACATCATCGTCCTCCAGTACCCCTCCGGCTGATCGGGCCGCGGAAGGCGAGCGCGAACCAGCGACGTCAGTCGCCGGGTCCAGCGGCAAGGGCGTGTCGCCAGCTCGCCAGAGGTTCCGGGCAGTTCAACGTCGGACGGCGCCGCGAAACGAGTCAGTTCGTTGTTGAGTTGGGCGAGACGATGGGTTTGAATATGTGACGCGTCTCCACGAGTCACAAGTTGAGACCACCTGGTGAATCTCCGAGGATGGAATGCAAGGCATCAAGGGGTCAGAGCCATGACGAGCCACCCGTTCCGCAGGCGTGCCGCCTTTACTCTGATCGAGCTCCTGGTCGTGATCGCGATCATCGCGGTTCTGATCTCCCTGCTCCTGCCCGCCGTGCAGCAGAGCCGCGAGGCGGCCCGTCGGATCGCCTGCAACAACCATCTCAAGCAGATCAGCCTGGCGATCCAGAACTTCGTCATTTCCCAGCAGTCGCTACCCTCGAGCCGACTTGGGCCGCAGCACGCCACCTGGTTCGTCCAGATCCTCCCGTTCCTCGAGCAGGGGCCGCTTTACAATAACTGGAACCTGACCAACACCTATTACCTCCAGGGGACGACGGTTCAGACCGCTCAGTTGGAGGTCTTCTACTGCCCGACGCGGCGATCGCCGCCGCAGTTGAGCACGCAGTACAAGATCTCCAGCACCGGCATCCCCGACTCCCAGCAGCATCCCGGAGCCCTCGGCGACTACGCCGCCAACGGCGGCCAGTTCGCCGGCCCGATCGTGGACAATCCCCTCTGCAAGGGGGCGATGTGCCAGGCGAACTCGCTGGTCAACAGCAGCAACCTGCTGGTCACCACGCAGTCGCAGACCCGCCTGCGCGACATCACCGACGGCACGAGCAACACGTTCCTCGTCGGCGAGAAGCACGTCCCCCTGAGCAAGTTCGGCCAGAGCGGACCGTTGTGGGGCGACGGCTCCATCTACAACGGCGACTTCCCGCGCAATTTCAACCGGATCGGCGGCCTGCCCATGTTCAACCTCGGCCAGAACCTGTACGACCTGACTGGCCCGTGGCACTGCAAGTTCGGCAGCTACCACCCCGGCATCTGCCAGTTCGCCTTCTCCGACGGCCACGTCGTCGCCCTGAAGAATTCGACCAGCATGCCGATCCTCAACCTGCTTGCCGTCAGGAACGACGGGCAGATCATCGGCCAGTATTGATCGGATTCCGAAGTAACCGATGCTCATCCCCCAGGGGTTGACCATGCCCATCGACCGTCGCTGGCTGATTCTGACCGCCGTTCTGATCGCCGGATGCAGCCGTCCGCCGGAGGTCCAGGTCGCGTACGAACCGCCGAAGCCGGTCAGCAAGGATTTTGCCCAGCTCCGATCGATACTCAATGAGCTTCCCAGAACGGGCGAGGTTGCGCTGTATGAGGGGCTCCCGAGCGAGTTCTGGGAGCCCCAGTTGCGCGAGACCGAGGCGAAACAGAAGAAGACGCTCGGGCTGCACGGCTATTTGTTCTACGACGAGCAACTGGCCCCCGAGGAATCGGATCGGAAGCAATTGACCGCGCTGTTCACCGACGCCCGATCGTTCCAGCGCCACCGGGACGTGAAGGTCTGCGGCGGCTATCACCCGGACTACTGCGTCGAGTGGAAGAACGGCGACGCGACGACCCGGGCCCTGATCTGCCTGGAGTGCGCCGAGGTTCAGTTCTTTGCCCGTCGAGGAGAGCTGTACTGCGACCTCAGCCCCGAGGCCAACCAGCGCCTCTCGCGGTGCCTGGGCGCCTATCGGAAGAACCGCCCGGCCGCCACGTCTCGAGGCTGAGGGAGTCGCCGCCCACTTCAGCGCCAGGGGAATCATCCCCGAGGCGCGTCCTGGCCGGGTGCCTGCTGGTAGGCCCAGGTACGCCCGATGCCGCCGTCGGCCATGTTTTTGGTCGCCCAAAAAATCGATTTGACTTTTACGAAATCGCGAATAGATTTCCCACGACGCGATCAAGGGCGCCAGGCAGGATCCGGCCGTGGTGGCCTGGCTGGGCGATGGCCCGCCCTGGCGGGGCGGTTGATTGGCGGCGGTGCGGGCTTCCGGAATTTCTTGGAAGGATGCCGCTGCCCATATTTTCAAGGAGGAAGATGGTCATGAGCGAGATGATCTCGCGACGGTCGGTGATGATGAGCGCGCCGGTGGTGATGACGACGATGGTGGGCACGGTGTTGCTCGTTGCGGCCCTGGCAATGTCAGCCTGGAGCGGGGCTGGCTGGGGGAGTGTTGTCTGGCTGGTCTGTTCGGTGGTGCAGCTCGCGATTCGAACTCCGCATCTCGTCCGCAATCGGAGCAATCTGATCGCGGTCCGCCGCGCGGATCGTCTCGAGCGGTGCCTGTTCGTGCTGGTGTCGCTGACGGGGCTGGTGCTGCCGCTGATTTACGTGTCGACGGGTCTCTTCGCGGCCGCCGATTACGCTCTGCCCGGCTGGGCCACGGCGGCGGGAGCGGCGTTGCAAATCCCCTCGCTGTGGCTGTTCTGGCGATCTCACGCCGACCTTGGACGCAACTGGAGCCCCGGGTTGGAGGTGCGTGAGGGTCACACCCTCGCCTCACGCGGCGTTTACGCCCGCGTCCGTCATCCGATGTACGCCGCGATCGGGCTGTCGCTGCTCTCCCAGGCGTTGCTCATCCCGAACGGAATCGCTGGCGCCCTCGCCCTCCCGGCCTTCGCCGCTCTGCTGGCTGTCCGCATCCCGCGCGAGGAGGCGATGATGCGCGAGACGCTTGGTGATGCGTACGTCACCTATGCCGCCTGTACCCGGCGTCTCGTCCCTCGGGTCTGGGGATAGTGGCGAAACGAGTATCGGCCGCCCCGGAGCTTGCATTCCAGGGCGACCGGGCTTTGCGGTGATTCGGCAGCAGAGAATCCGCATGCGCACCTGGTGTCCACCCGCTCCCCCCTGTGCTCCCAAGGATTTCGCCCGGGTAATATTGATCTTGGTATTATATCCGGGTAAAATCCTAGGAGGGCGGTTTTTCTGTCGTGTCGTGGTCGAGGAGCACGAAGATGGAGACTCGCGATCGGGCGCGGTGGTCGGCCTTTGAAGGCTTTCAGCACATCGCGTCGGGG
>JAKAUH010000459.1:856-3977 GCA_021818605.1 Planctomycetota bacterium | reverse complement strand
CTTCCTGAAGGTCGTGGATCGCGCGGATCATGAGCTGCGGCCGGAGCTCGCGGTCGTACCGCTTCTTGTCGCCGCCGACCTGGTCGAGCTGCGACTTCTCGGCGGGGACCAGAAGCTCGAACATGAACTTGCTCTTGCCGGACGAGTGCAGGTAGTCGGAGAGCCGCTTAAGCCGCTCGGCCTGGCGATGGTTCATGGCGGCGTCGCCATCGGGATTGTAGCGGACCAGGACCTTGCAGAAGGTCGGATGGAACTTCTCGATGTGCCTGGCGAAGTCGTCACCGTACTCGAAGTCGAACTCATCCTGGCCGCTCTTCTCGGCCGGGCACGAGGTGTTGTACCCGTGCTGGGCGGCGTCCTTGAGGATGGCCTCGCCGAACTGCTCGTCGACCAGGATGCCGGCCTTGTCGCTGGCGACGCCGCCCTTGAGGGCTTCCTTGAATCCGTCGTAAATGACGGCCTTCATCTCGGCGATCTTGGCGGTCTGCTCGGGGGTCGCCGTGCCGGACCAGCCGAACATGTTCTTCTGGAACGTCCCCCGATGGTCGAAGGGCAGGATGTAGAGAAGACGGTCATATCCGACGCTCATCGTGTCATTCCTCCTGGATTACTCGAGGCGGTCGTTTCCCGTGACCCGGGTCACGGACGGTTCCGCCCACCGGGGATGCCGGGGACGGGGCGTGGGCGGCCCGGAGCGAACTCGCGGGCCCCTGGGTGCGCTGGATTCCGGGTCGAGGCCCGGAGTGCACAAGCTCCAGCTCCCGGCCCTGAATTGGGGCTCCCGCGTCGAACCGATCGAAGCGGCCCGGGCGAGCCGCTTTCCTGAGATTTCGCTGGCTGCATCGTGGCGGGGTGCCGTGCGGTCGCGTCGTGTTCTCGCGGCGAGCCGTTTATGATCCGAGAGGCCCCAGCGGACCATCGGACGAGGGATCGATCGGCCGGCCCGGCTCGGGATAGTTCCCCAGCTTCAGGTCCAGCAGCCGTCGGAAGTCGGCGGCGGCGCCGGAGGTCAGGCCGTCGGTGGTGCTGATGGCGTCGGCGGCGTCCACCGCCGCGGTGAAGGCGCCCAGGGCGGCCAGGTCGGTCGTAACGTCCGCGACGTGGTGCGCCGGGTCAAGCGGCGGGCCGCTGCTGAGCAGCCGGCGATGCTCGGGCTCTCCGCGAAGGCGGGTCGCGTGGAACGCGGCGGCTGCGGCGTGCGTCGCCCGCACGACGGCGGCATACGCGTTCTCACGCGGGAGCTCTCCTCGCGCCAGGTCCCAGCAGGCTTCCACCTCCTGGACCGCGGTGTCGGGGTCGGTGCCGGGGTCGGCGCGGCCGCGAGCGAAGTCCTCGGCGAGCTGGAGCGCCCGGGCGATCGCCGAGGTCCAGCGCGCGGCCTCGGGGTGGCCCTCGGGCGGCTGGGCCAGGTGCTCGACGCGCCGCGCACACCGGGCGCCGAAGGCGACGATCGCCCGCAGCGGCAGTTTCTTCAGATCATCGGCGCGAAGATCCGCCACGCTCATCGGTTGCCTCGATTCGGGGCCGTGCCGGCCGCGGGGAAAGTTTCCCGCCCGGGGTGACGGGGCGGACGCGTCTGACAGTATAATGGTCGTGACGGCGGCGCACAATCGCCACGAACCGCCCGGGCGGGGTCTCCCACGGCAAGCCGGCCGACTCCGACAGACGCCGTCATCGCAGTCGCCATCGGGTCCTCGGGGGCGGCCCGATCACGGCCGCCCGGAATTTCGAGGGGGGCCGGGGTCGCCGATTTGACGCCTATCTGAGTAGAGGAGCTCGGAATAGGCTGCCGCCCCGGCCTGTCCACCGGGGGGCAGGGAAAAGAGAGGTCGATCCGTCCCCCAGGATTCAGCCCGCCGGTATTCCCGCAACGAGAGCCGAAGCTGATGTCCTCCGGACCGATCGAACTGCTGTCCCGGGCCCGCGCCGGGGAAACCGAGGCGCTGGGGGAACTCTGCGCGCTGTACCGGAACTACCTTCGGATGGTCGTCCGGACCGGCCTGGGTCCACGGCTGAGAGAGCGAGTCGAGCTGTCCGACGTGGTCCAGGAGGCGCTGGTGGAGGTCGTCCGCCAGTTCCCCCAGTTTACCGGTCAGACCGAGGCGGCGCTGCTGGGCTGGCTACGACGCCTCGTGGGCCAGAAGCTCGCCGACCTGGGCCGCTACCACAGCCGGGCCAAGCGCGCGGGGGGTGCGACCGCCCTGCCGCTCGACGCCGCGCCCGAGCCCGGCGGCGGCCGCGGCGAGGAGGGGGGCCGGCTGCTCGACATGCTATCGCTGAGCCAGACCAGCCCCAGCCAGGCGGTCAGCCAGCGCGAGCAGCTCGTGCTCCTGGCCGACGCCGTCGCCGGGCTGGCCGACGGCGAGGCCGAGGTCCTCTGGCTCTATTATGCCGAGGGCCTGTCGTTCGAGGCGATCGGCCAGCGGCTGGGCCTGAGCCGCAAATCGGTCCGCGGGATCTACGCCCGCGGGCTGAAGCACCTGAAGCGGACGATGGAGGGGCCGCCTGGAGGTCCGTTGAGGTATGACGATGGCTCAGCATCGCAATGACGAATCGCGGCCGCCCGGCGGCGACCTCGCCCCCGGGATCGACGACGAGGACGATCGCCTTGGCGAGGCGATCGAGCAATACCTCGAGCTGGTCGAGCGCAATCAGGCGCCCGACCTCGAGGCGTTTGTCGCAAAGTACGACGACATCCGGGAGGATCTCCGCGCCGCTCTCGACGGCCTGGAGCTGGTCCATGGCCTGGTGGGGCGCGGCGGTTCGACGCCGGGCTCGGCCCGCGGCAGTTCGACGCGATGGCTCGAGTCGGGCCAGCGGATCGCCGGCTACCGGATCGTCCGCGAGCTGGGCCGCGGCGGCATGGGTACGGTCTACGAGGCCGTGCACGTCGGCCTCGACCGGCCCGTGGCGCTGAAAATGCTCGGCCCGCACGCCGCGCCCGATTCCTCGGCGCGTCGGCGGTTCATCAACGAGGCCAGGACCGCCGGCGGACTCCATCACACGCACATCGTCCCGGTCTTCGACGTCGGCCAGGTCGGCGGCCTGTGCTACTACGCGATGCAGCGGATCGAGGGGAGCGGTCTCGACCGGGTGATCCGGCACCTGCGCCGCACGCGAG
>JAKAUH010000459.1:0-846 GCA_021818605.1 Planctomycetota bacterium | reverse complement strand
CGGCCGGCTCGTCGATCTCCGGCGAGGCGGGCGCCGCCGGCGCCTCGTCGTTCGGCTCGAAGATCGGTCAGATCTGGGTCCGCGTCTCGCCCGGATGGCTCTGGCGGCAACCCCGGCGCATCCCGGCGATTCCGCGCGGCGATGCGTCGGCGGCGAACGCCTGGGACCCGCCCGGCGCCTCGGCCTCGCAGGGACTCTCGGGCCTCGAGGGGCTGGGGCCGGGCATTCATCCGCCGATCCCGGCCGTCGATTCGACTGCCTCGTGGGCCGGGGTCCGTCCCGGCCGCCGCGACCCCGGCCGCTCTTCCCCGTCATGTTCCCGACCCGGACTGGAAGATCCCTCGGGCTCGGCCATTGGCGGGGCCGGCGCCACGACCCTTCACTCGCCCGGTGCGCCCGCCGCGCGGCCCGACGAGCCCCCGCCGTTCGATCCCCCGCGCGGCTCGGCCTACTTCCGCTGGACCGCTGCGGTCGGCCTCCAGGCGGCCGACGCGCTGGCGCACGCGCACCACCAGGGCGTCATCCATCGCGACGTCAAGCCCTCCAACCTCCTGATTGACGCCCGCGGGAACATCTGGGTCACCGACTTCGGACTCGCCCGCCGCCTGGCCGACCCCGGCCACACCCTGCACGATGGCCTGCTGGGTACACCGCGCTACATGAGCCCCGAGCAGGCCCGCACGGCCGGCAACGTCGACAGCCGGACCGACGTCTATTCGCTCGGCGCGACCCTGTACGAGCTGTTGACCCTGCGCCCCCCCTTCGACGGCCAGTCCGCCGCCGAGCTGATCGACCAGATCGGCCGTGACGACCCGGCACCGCCCCGCCGCTATGAGCCCCGCATCC
>JAKAUH010001033.1 GCA_021818605.1 Planctomycetota bacterium | reverse complement strand
GTCACCCGCAAGGTCACCATCGGCGCCGCGCGGATCAAGGAGGGGCTTCAGAAGAAGCTCGTCATGGGCAACCTCGACGCGAAGCGCGACTGGGGATTCGCCGGCGACTACGTCGAGGCGATGTGGCTGATGCTCCAGCGCGACACGCCCGAGGATTTCGTCGTGGCGACCGGCGAGACGCACTCGGTCCACGAGCTGCTGGAAGAGGCCTTCTCGCTACTGGACCTCGACTACCGCGACTTCGTCGAGTTCGACGCGCGGTACACCCGGCCATCCGAGGTCGAGGTGCTACTTGGCGACGCGACCCGGGCGAGGGAGGTACTGGGCTGGAAACCGCGCGTCGGGTTCCGCGAACTCGTGAAGATGATGGTCGAAAGCGACCTCGAGCTGGCGAGGCGCGAGAAGCATGCCCGGACGTACGTCGCGCGGTAACAGGGCGGGAATCCTGCAATCGCCCGCAGCGGCCCAACAGCAGGGACGGTCGGAGGAAGGCCAAGTTTCATGGACGAACTCAGCTATGTCTACGCGACAGGCGGGATCATCCTGTCTTACTTCCTGGTTCGAGTCGCCACGGGTCGGCTGGATCCGTTCGAGGCGATCTGGATGTTCCTGGTCGGCTACGTGCAGATGTACGTGATCCAGCCGTTGACCTATCACGACTGGGCCGTCGGTGCGCGAGGGGCGCCGCTCGTGTCCGAGGCCAACTGGCGCGCGTTGTGGGCCCTCGGCTGGTTCCTCACGGTTTATCACCTGAACCCATTCGGCCCGATCGCGCGGGCGTTCCCTCGTCCGCCGCGATCCTGGTCGCCGCGCTTCGTGGTGGCGATTTCTCCCCCGCTGATCCTCTGGGGACTCTTCTGCTCGGGGCTGATGCTGCGATCGGGGAACCTTGATCCCGAGAGTCAATCGGCGGGGGTCTCTCTGCTCTCCTCGTTCCCGTTCGTGATGATGGTCGCCGCGATCCTGATGATCGTGACCGGCCGCAACATGCAGGATCCACGGCCAGGGTTCGACCTGGCCGGTCTGCTGACATCATCGGCTTATATCCTCATCTGGACATTCAACGGCAAGCGGTCGCCGTCGCTGATCGCCGTTCTGACAACACTCAGCGCCGTCTACGTGACACGGATGAGACGACCGTCCTGGACGGTGCTGATCGCGACAGCCGCCACCGGAATCCTGGTCGTCGCCGTCGCGATCGGCTGGCGGAATGACCGGGAGCATCCGAGGACTCTCTCCGGCTTCGTCGCGTTCCTCACCGATTTCGATCCCTCGCGCGCCCTCGTGAGCCTGAATATCTCGGAGGGCGAGCAAGAAGAGGTGACCCATGAGACGGACGAGTACGGCGGATTCCTGCTGATGATGGACACGGTCCCGAAAAAGTCCGACTACGACTACGGCGCCAACTATCTCAAGGCGTTCTCGACGTTCATCCCGAGGCTGATCTGGAAGAGCAAGCCGATCTACGGGCGTCAGGCCTGGACCAATGCCTGGATCGCCGGCTCGGAATTCAAGCGTGACGAGACGTTCGCCAGCCCCGCGATCGGCATCCTGGGGGCGACCCAGCTCAACGGCGGTGCGGTGGCGACATTCATCGTCATCGGTGTGGTTGGCGCAACGATCCGAGCGGCCTATGAGTATTTCCGACGTTACGAGGACGTGCCGTGGGCGCAGTTCTGGTGGTCGGTCACGTATTACAACGCCTGGCTGATGGTTGTCACTGACGATCCCCTTGTCTGGTTCTACTTTAGCTGGGGATTCAGCGTCTTCCCGTTCGTGATCCTCGCGTGGGTCGTCAACAGGAGGATTGGTGCCGGGCAGACGGATGAGCCCGTCGCGACCGTGTAGCGGGCGTGCGCATCGCTCCAGATCGTCAGTGCAAGGAGGCCTCTTCTCGATGTCCATGGTTTCCGTGTGTTTCACCAACTTCGGTCCTTACCACCTGGCCCGGCTGCGGTCGCTGGCGGCCCGGCTCGATGCGCGCGGAGCCCGACTCATCGCCTACGAGGTCGCCGGGACCGAGCGAACCTATCCATGGACCCGCAGCCGCCGGGACGAGCCGTTCGAATGGGTCACGCTGTTCCCCGACCGCGTGCTCGAGACGATCGAGCCCGAGGCCTGCCGCGCGGCCATGACCGAGGCCCTGGAACAGCATCGTCCCGATGTGCTTGGGATCGTCGGTTATGCGCGGCCCGAGTCGATGACGGCGGCGCGCTGGGCTGCCCGGAACGGGTGCCGGACCATCCTGATGTCGGAGAGCCAGGAGATCGATTGGCCGCGCGCCTGGTGGAAGGAGATGATCAAGCGGCGGCGCGTGTCGTTCTTCGATGCCGCGCTCGTTGGAGGCCCGTCGCATCGGGATTACCTCGTGCAGCTCGGCATGCCCGCCGAGCAGATTGCCATGGGCTACAACGCCGTCGACAACGACTACTTCACCCGCGAGGCCGAACGATGGCGAGACCAGCCCGCCGGCCGCGTCGGAGTTCCGGCTTCCCCGTACTTCCTTTGCGTCTGCCGCTTCGTGCCGGAGAAGAACCTGGTGCGGTTGATCGAGGCCTTCGCGCGATACAGGCGGACAGGCGGGGAAGACCGGCCGTGGGACCTCGTGCTCTGCGGCGACGGGCCGGGCCGCGCCGAGGTTGACGCGACGGTCGCCGCCAGCGGGCTCGCCCACGCCATCCATCGGCCCGGATTCCTCCAGGTTGATGGACTGCCACGGTGGTACTCCCACGCCAGTGCCCTTGTCCTGCCCAGTTTGGTGGAGCCCTGGGGACTGGTCGTCAACGAGGCGGCCGCGAGCGGATGTCCCCTGCTCGTCTCGCGCAGGGCCGGTTGCTCCAAAACGCTCGTGCCCGACCCGCCCGGCACGACCGGACGATGCTTCGATCCCCTCAACGTCGAGGAGTTGGCGGAGGCGCTCGGCTGGATGGCGTCGCAGCCCGCCGAGGTCCTTCAAGCCATGGGGCGTCGGGCCGCCGATGTGGTCTCGGCCTGGGGTCCGGCACGATTTGCCGATGGGGTGGTGGAGGCCATCGAGCTGGCCCGCGGCCGAAGGGCCGGTCGGCGCAGGGCGTCGGCCTTGCTGACAATTGGAGGCAGGACGAGGTGAATCGATGAGCAAGCAAGAGACGGCATCGGGCATCGCCGTCCAGGATTCCGTCGGCCGCTCGAAAACGCGAGTGATCCGACGGCGAGGCTGGGTCCACATCTGCAACGGGCTCGACCCGCGGCGGGATGGCGGCATGGTGCCGAGCGTCCTGGGCATGACCGGAGCCCTGGCCCGAATCCGTCCGGAAGTGACGATCGTGACTCCAACGCCCTCGCGGATCGATCCCGGCCGGCTCTCGCCGGGACTCCGGCTGGAAGGCCCCGAGACGCGCATCGAGGAGGCTGTGGCCTCGGCGGAGGTCGTCCACCTGCATGGACTCTGGCAGGCCCAGACCCGCCGCGGCGCGCGTGCGGCGAGGGCGCATCGCGTCCCCTACATGGTCGCCGTGCACGGCATGGCCGATCCGTGGGCCCTGAGCCAGAAGGGCTGGAAGAAGCGTGTTTACATGACGCTCGTCGAGGCCGCCAACGTGCGACGGGCATCCTGCCTGCACGCCCTCTCACGACCGGAGATCGAGCACCTGCGCGCAATCGCGCCCTGGACGCCGATCGCGTTCGTACCGAACGGGGTTGACCTGAGCCTGTTCAAGGATCTGCCGTCGCGATCGGAGCTGGAAGCCGAACATCCCGAGCTCCGCGGCAAGTTCGTCCTGCTGTTCTTCGCCCGGCTGCATGCCAAGAAGGGGCTCGACCTGCTGGCCGAGGCGCTGCGAACCGTCGCGCCCGAGCGGCCAGACCTTCATCTCCTCGTCGCCGGCAACGACGACGGGGCATGGGCTCCCTTCCTCACTCGGGTCAACGAATGTGGCCTCCGCGACCGGCTCACCTACCTGGGCCACGTCGCCGGCGAGCAGGCGAGGCGGGCCTGGGG
>JAKAUH010000575.1 GCA_021818605.1 Planctomycetota bacterium | reverse complement strand
CGGATCACCGACGCGACGTCCATAGCCGGCTGGTCGCCGCCGCGCAGGCGGAAGCGACGACGCCCGCTCTTGCACGCCCGCTCCTCGTCGGTCTTGCCCACGTGCGCGCCGGTGATGTAGAAGTTGCCGTCGGAGTCACGAGCCATGCCCTCCCACTTCGGCCCGCCCAGCCGGGAAGCCTCGGGAAACCGGGGCGAGGTGATCGGGGCGCCGGCGATCCGGCCGGTCGCCACTTCGACCACGAAGAGCGCGGGGTGCTTGTCGTGCGCGATGAGTACGCGGCGGCCGTCGCCGATTGGCTCGACGCCCGAGGTCTCGACAATGAGATTGAGATTTCCCGAGGCGTTGACGAGCGGGATAGGCAGCGACGCGTCCTCGAGGCGGAGGTCGTCTGCCCGCGAAACACTGCAGGTCGAGGCCATGAGCCCCGCCAGGACCGCCAGGCGGATCGTTCGTACGGAGAGCGAGATCATGTCGGAAGGTTCCCTGGATGTGAAGAGAGGGCGCACGGTCCCTTCCGGATCGTGGGCGACGGGCCTCGATCCGCGAATCGGACGATCCTCGCCCTCGGCGCGACGGCTGCGCGTCGCCGTTACTTGAGGTCGAAGGTGAAGTCGGTCTTTGACGCGTCCACGTCGGCGGTAAGCCCCGACGATGCAACGCTGGCATATTTCTTGGCGACGGCATCCCTGGGGCTCTTGATCCCTGTCTCGGTGACCGCCACGCGATGATGGCCGGCGACCACACCATCGCCCTCAGTGACGGTCGTCAGCTTGAACGTGCCATCGGACTGGATCTTGCCGTAGGCGTTTCGCCCGAATCCGTCGGGTTCGAACTTGACGTTCCCCCTGGTCACAGGCTTGCCCTTGTAGGTCACCTTGCCCTTGACGGGAATCAGCGTCGTCGCGGCCGCCTCGCTTCCGGCCGAGCCGCATCCGGCGCAGGCACCCCAGGCCAGCGCCGAAAGGAGAACAAAGGCGTGTGATTGCTTGAGCATGAGGCGTCTCCCGAACGGTAAGATCGCGGGTGCACGACGAACCTGCCCGCCTCGACCGTGGATACCGGGACGAGGCGGGCATCCCCCGAGGTCAGATCTCAGTACTGTCCGGAGCCGATGACCTCGCCGCCGGCGATGGTGCCGAGAGCGCGCCAGGTATAACCGTTGGTCGAGTTCTTGACGAAGTGGACGCTGCCATCGCCGAACAGGGCGTTGACGCCGCCCGGATGCATGCTGCTCGCGTCCAGTGCCATGTAGGTCGGGCCGCCGTCATTCTCGTCCACCGAGTCCCAGTCCATCGGGACGATCATGCCGGCGTTGGCAAACCCGGTGGCGCGGCTCTGAGCCAGGACGTCGCCGTTGGGCGGCATGGCGGTGGTGAATCCCGAGTAGTAGACGCCGCCGTCACAGTAGCGCGTGTGGCCGATCGGGCCGCCGGCCTTGGGCTTGCCGCTGGCCGTGCTGCACGAGGTGACCTGGTAGGACAGCGCGGCGGTCGAATTGGGGCCAGGGAGCGGAACATTCGTCGGGGTATACGTGCCAGTGGTCGGGTCCGATGGCGAGCTCGGCGAGCTGAGGCAGCTCCGCATCTGGCCGTGGCCGATCAGGCCGTCAGCCGCCATCAGCGAGTTGCTCAACCCGTCCGTCACAGCGGCGATCCGACGGATGTAATTCGGGCCGAACATCGAGCGGTTTTGCGGACCGATCGGGTTGGAGCTGCCATTCCAGTTGACCGACCAGACATACCAGTCGCCATTGCAGGTGCCATAGCTCGTGGTGGCGCTATAGGTCCCGCCCAGCGAGCCGTCATTGATGTGCGAGCCGGGATCGCTCGGGCAGAACAGCACCGAGACGGGCGTCATCGAGACGGTGGTGTTCGGGGGATCATCGTACGCCCAGTTGGCGAAGTTGATCGAGTTATACAGGACGCCCTGTTCGAGAAACGACATGGCGCGGGCAAACGGGCTCCAGGTGGAGGCATAGAACCATGTCGCCGGACCGCCGCCAGGCATCGGCACCAGGAACGAGGCCGGAGGCAAGCACGAGTTGGAACTCTCGTAATTCAGAAAGGCCAGACCAATCTGCTTGAGATTGTTGGTACACTGGGCTCGACGAGCGGCCTCGCGTGCCGCCTGCACGGCCGGCAGCAACAGGGCGATCAGAACCGCGATGATCGCGATCACCACCAGCAGCTCGATCAGCGTGAACCCTTGTCGTAGACGTTGGACTCGAGCGTTTGTCATCGATGAGATCTCGGGGGTACAGGGGGTTGCTTGCGCGGCAACTGCGCCGCGTGGAGAGAACACTTTATCCCCGCCTCGTGATCCCCTTATGTTGCGGCCGCGAAGATTTTGTGAAGCCAGCCCGCGCGGCCGTAAAACCCCCACGATCCCCCATCTCGCCAAAATGCGACAGATTAGGCACGCAAACCGATCGGCACTCCCTCTATCTCAGATCAAGGGAAAACTCGGTGTGCTCGGCATCGACATCGACCTCGAGCTTCGACGTACTTGCCTGCGTGTACGGCTTCGGGATCAACTCGCGGGCGGGGGTGGGCCCGGTCCCGACGATTGACACCCGATGATGGCCGGCGACCACGCCGTCGCCCTGCTTGTTGGTGGTCAGCACGAAGGAACCGTCGGGCTGGATTGTGCCGGATGCCTCACGCCCGACGCCATCGGGCTCAAACCGGACGATCCCCTTGCCGACTGGTTTTCCCTTGTAGGTGACTTTCCCCGTGACGGGGACGAGACGCGGCAATGTCCCGCCGCCTGAGGAGTCGCATCCGCCGATCGCGACACAGCAGGCTCCGGTCAGGAAGCCGATCACGAAGCGCATGGATCGCATGATTGTCTCCGGGAAATGCCTCGGCCCGCCGCGCGGTCACGCGGGCGGGCCGAGGGAGCGACTGGCGTGGGCTTGCTTAATACTGCTGGGCGCTGATGACCTCACCGCCGGCCATCGTGCCCAGGCCGCGCCAGGTGACGGGATTGATCGAATTCTTGACGAAGTGGACGCTGCCGTCGGCGAACACGGCGTTGACGCCACCGGGGTGATAGCTGCTGGCCGAGAGCGACATGTAGGTCGGTCCGCCGTCGTTCTCGTCGACCGAGTCCCAGTCCATGGGGATGGTCCGACCGGCGTCAGCCGTGCCGGTTGCGCGGCTGACGGTCGCAACCTGCTGGTTGGGCGGCATGGCGGTGGTGAATCCCGAGTAGTAGACGCCGCCGTTGCACCACCGCGTATGGCCGATCGGCCCGCCTGCCTTGACCTTGCCCGTCGCCGTACTGCACGAGCTGATCAGGTAGGCCAGCGCCGCCGCCGAGTTGGGTCCGGGGAGCGGGACGTTCATCGGAGTCCATGTCCCGGTGGTCGGATCGGACGGAGGAGTCGGCGTACCGAGGCAGCTTCGCATCTGCGCATGGCCGATGTAACCCTCGGAGACCATCAGCGTGTTGCTCGTGCCGTCGGTGACCATCGCGATCCGCCGCGCGTAGGTCGGGCCGAAGAGCGAACGGTTCATCGGTCCCACCGAGTTGAACCCGCCCCAGTTGACTGACCAGACGTACCAGTCGCCGTCGCAGGTCCCGTAACTCGTCGTCGCGTCGCCCGTACCGCCCATCGAGGCGTCGTCGAAATGGTCGCCGGGATCGCTCGGGCAGTAGAGCACGGAGAGCGTGGTGTACTCGATCGTCGTATTGGGTCCCTTGCTGTACGTGAAGTCCCAGTTGATCGCGTTGTACATCGCCCCCTGCTCGAGAAACGCCGCCGCGCGCGCGAAGGCACTCCACGACGACGAGAATCCCCCGCAGGCCGGGCTGAACGAGCCAGGCGCCCCGGTCGGGCAAGGCACCAGGATCGTCGTCGGCGAGAAGGTCCCGTTGGAGCTCTCGTAGTTGAGGAAGGCCAGGCCGATCTGCTTGAGGTTGTTGGTGCACTGGGCGCGGCGTGCCGCCTCGCGCGCCGACTGCACGGCCGGCAGCAAAAGCGC
>JAKAUH010000423.1 GCA_021818605.1 Planctomycetota bacterium | reverse complement strand
AACACGAGCGTGAGCGGGCCGGGCCAGAATCGTGATGCCAGGACGCCGGCCTCGTCCGGCCATTCCGAGACGCACACGCGTGCCTGAGCAACTCCGGCGACATGCACGATCAATGGATTGATCGACGGGCGGCCCTTCGCGGCGAAGATCCGCGCGACCGCGTCGGGCTCGGTGGCGACGGCGCCGAGGCCGTAGACGGTCTCGGTCGCAAAGGCGACCAGTCCCTTCCGCGTGAGGATATCGGCCGCTTGATCGAGGGCCGACAGGTCGGGATCATCCGGGTGAACCGAGATGACGCGGGTGCGCGGAGAGCCGGACATGACTGGTCCTCCGGGGCGGCGCCCGGTCATCGGCCATCAGCTCGCCCGGCCCCCGCGTTCGGCGGGCCGATCGGAGCCGCCGGCGATGCGCTCCTCGTAGGCCGATCGGAGTCGCGCATAATCCTGGTCCCGGCGGCGGTAGAGCCGGCGCAGGGGCCTCGGCTCGTGGCGTGCCAGGGCGTAGGCGGTCAGGAGCGGCAGGGCGATGGTCGAATCGGTGTAGCAGGTGACCGAGTCGGGCAGCTTGTCTGGGTCGACCTTGCCCCAGGTCATCGCCTCGCTGGCGGTCGCTCCGGAAAGGCCACCGGTGTCGGGCCGGGCGTCGGTGATCTGGAGGAAATAGTCGTGACCGCTCTCAGCCAGGCCGAGGACCTCCTGGATCTGGGGTTCGGTCTGGAGGATGAAGTTCTTGGGGCTGCCACCGCCGAGGATCAGGACACCCGACTTGCCTTCCTCGCGCTTGGCGGCATACACGATGGCAGCTGTCTCGTTGACGTCGCGCAGCGTATCGATCTGCATGCGGCCGCCCTTCAGGCTCATCGCCGCCAGGTTCATCCCGATCGAGCTGTCGGCCGGGCTGGACGTATAGATGGGCACGTCCGCCTCATGGGCTGCGGCGAGCAGGCTCTGGGCAGGCCGACCGAGGGCCTGGGACCGTCCGTGGAGGTAGCGTCCGACCTCGTGGTGAAACTCGGCCGTCCCCATCGGCCGCGCGAAGGCGTCGTCGGCGATCAGCTCGCGGTAGAAGGCATCCGTGTCGAGCAGGGTCGAGTAATCGAAGACGATGTCGTAGATCCGGATGATGTCGTGCTGTCGGAGCTTGTAGTCATCGAGGTTTGGGCGGCTCTGGTGCAGGGGTAGGTCGAGCGCGTAATGCGTGTCGTGGTAGAGGTTGGCCCCGGTCGAGACGATCCAGTCGACGAAGCCGGCCCGGATCAGCGGGATCAGGCAGCTCATCCCCAGCCCCGCGGGCGTGAGCGCCCCGGAAAGCGTCAGCCCGACCGTGCAGTCGGGCTGGAGCAGCTTCTGGGTGAAGACGCGGCAGACCTCGCGGAGCCGGCCGGCGTTGTAGCTGGAAAAGGCACCGTCGACCAGGTCGGCGACCGTATCGGCGCCGGTGACCGCCGCCGGCGCGATGCGATGCTGACTGATCGTCTTCAAAAAATCTTCATTCATCGTGGAGGCGCCAGGAGGCCGAGGGTTGTCGCTCGCCGCCGCTCCGACGGGGGTAAGCCGGCGGCGAAGTCGGATCGGCGGACGAGAAGGATCAGGGGAGGAGGATCGCGGCGGCCACGACGGTGGTCCAGAGCCCGTCCTTGTGGCCGACGGCGGTCTGGGTGATCTCCTTGGTCTTGTAGAAGACGTCGGCGATCTTCCAGATCTCGCGCTTCTCGTCCCAGGAGCTATTCGGGTTGAATTCGACGCCGAGAATGGTGGCGAGCATCTCTGCGGCGAGATCCTCGGCATAATCCGCAGCGGTCTTGGCGGTCTGGCCATAGGCGTGGTGCTCGGAGAGGTAGCCGAAGAGGCTCCGGTCGCGCGGGATCGCCACGCCGACGCTCGCGGCGACGAGCCGATTCGGCTCGGCGGTCGCGCTCTCGCTCATCACCACGTGGACGATCTGGCCGGGCTGAAGCTGCTTGAGGCCCTCGTCGACCGAGATTTCCTTGCAATTGGGCGGGAAGATGCTCGAGACGCGGACAAGGTTATAGCAGGCGATCCGGGCGTCGCGCAGCGACAACTCGAAGCTGGTCAATTTCTCGCGGTGCGTCCCGACGCCCTTCGTGAAGAACAGTTTTGTGGGTACGTACATCTTGCGCCTGGCACCTCCGTGGCCGGCCGTATCGATCAGGCCGGACCTGGTTCTCCCGCCGTCAACTGCATGCGCCGCTGCGCGCCGCCCAAAACACAGACAGAATTATTATGGGATTCCCGACCCTGCATCAAGTCCACCCGCGCAGCAAGTCGGTCGGGATGGAGACCGAAGGGCCGGCGGCGCGAAAGAATTTACGGCTCCGGGAATTCGGTTCGCCGTCGGCTGTTCGTCAAATAAGGTTGCCCGGACGCCGAGCCCGTGGCGACAACCAGGGCCCGACGAACGCGCTTCCAGTCGCAATGCAGACGGCAGGAGTTCGACGAGGAGTCGCCGCCGGACACCGCCCCGAATCTTCGGTGAGAGAGACGCCGACATCGTGGTGGGGAGGAGCGAGCCGGGCGGGGCGAATGGATAGGAATGGTGAAAAGAAGCGAGGATGACAGGGCTTGAACCCACAACCTCCGGCGTGACAGGCGACCCGGGCCAAAGCGGAAAGTCGTGTAACTCTCTGCCATTTGCTATCTAGCCTGAATTGCCCCGGTGTCGCCGGATGGCTTCCTCGATCATACGCATGGGACCCGGTGGGACGTGGCCGATGGCTTCGATCACGTCGGCGGCGTTGAAAGCGACGAACCAGCAACAGACAGCGGCATTCGGCCGGTCCAGGCTCGTTCGGGATCGACCCTGGGTTTGCCAGGGTAAGGGCACCTCGAATCCCGTGGGCGGATCGGGCGTCGCGGTAATGGCCACTCCGACGAGTGACGCGCCCTCTCCGATCGACTCATTCGGGGTGACGATCACCACGGGCCGAGCTTTCTCCTGGCCGTGGCGAACGACTTGTATGCGCACGATCTGGCCGTAGAAGAACCTGGTGGGCATGACCCGAATTCCTCCCGTTCCGCGGCCGGTTTCAGTCGCCGGCAAACCAGGAATCAGGCGGCGGGGATGTCCGGGACAGTTCGAGCAACGTGGCCTGGTCGGTGGCCGAGCGAGACAATCGGGCCAGTTCGACCAGATCAGCGGCCGACTCGTCCTCGAGGTTCGCGAGCAAATCCCTCACGCGATCGCCCAGCTCGCGTAGGGAACCGGCCTCGACGAGTCCGTCCGGCATCTCCGCTCGGAACCGATCGTCGGCCGTCGCTGTGATTGTAATCGTGATCGGTAGAGTCATGGAGTCACTCCCGGACATCAGGCCGACCCGGAACCGCTACGTTCCGTTCCGATTGACCGGAGCGATGTGAGCCGACGCCCGCGAGGGCCCGCGCGATCCGGCAGTCCCCGCACAGGACCGCCGAGATGAATTCTGAGCGAGGATGACGGGGCTCGAACCCGCAATCTCCGGCGTGACAGGCAGGAAACGGTGGATTCGCCTGTCGCAATCTAAGCCTTGCTGCGAAACAACTTACGGCTGCTCGGACGGTCATCTCATTCTCTAGATTTTAGCCGGGTTTTCGGGGATTTGCCAGCGATTCTCTGAAAGAAGTCTGAACGCTTATGGGATTGGGGCTGGGACGCTCCCAGGACGATCCTTGTCGTCGTTGGGTGTGTCCAAAGTTAGGTAGCAGGGTGACCATCGCTCGCTCGCCAGAGCTGCGGCGTTGTTTCTCGGCACACCGCAAGGAGGTAGTCGTTTGCTTCGCCTCGCCTGCGATGTAGAATATGATGGTTCCTGGCTTTGCGCCGTTAGACACGGCCGGGTTGCCGCTCGCGCTGATTTTCCGGTAGAATCGCCCCCGCGTATTCGGGATGAGCGGGACAGGTGGATCGGATGGCCGACGACGTTCGCTTCAAAATCCCTGAATCCGGCCTCGCCGGCCTCAAAACCCTAATCGGCCTCGGCCCGGATGGGGTCGCC
>JAKAUH010000194.1 GCA_021818605.1 Planctomycetota bacterium | reverse complement strand
GCCAAGTGCATTAAGTTAAATGTGCTAATTCGTTTTTTTGACACAAAAGCCGGCTGATTCTCAATAATGTACGATTAATTCCATGTGGGTGACACTGTTTCAATAATGACGTATTTTGGTCGTAACCTAATGGCTAGTCAGGACTTGCGCTTATTTCAGCGCCATTCGGCTCTCAGCCTGACTCCGGAGCCATCTGTCAGGCTGAGAGCCTGACCTACGAATCCGGGAAGCCGTTCCGGAACAGGCTCTCAGCACGCAAGGATTGCCCAACTCATGCTCTCGACGCGGCTGGTGTTCGGGATTCTGATGGTCGCCGGGCTCCTGGCCGCGCTGTGGCTGGACGAGATGCTGGCCCCCTGGTATCCCTTCTGGTTCCTCCTGTCCGCCGCGGCGATGACCGTCGCGGCGCGCGAGGTCATCGGCCTGCTCGGCGCCACCAGCGCCAGTCCCTCGGGCAACTCGGTGATCGGTGGAGTGCTGGCGATCGTCGTCGCCAACTGGATGCCGCACCTGGTCGAGACCCAGAGCCAGGCCGAGGCCGAGCCCGCCCTGCTCTACGACCCCGGCCGGCCGCTTGATGTGCTGGCCTGGCCGTTCCTGACGTTCATCGCGGTGCTGATGACCAGCTTCGTGGTGCAGAGCATCCAGTTCAACCGCCCTGGGCGGACGATGGCCAAGATCTCGGGCACGATCCTGGCCGTCGCCTATGTCGGGCTGCTCGGCAGTTTCGTCATCCAGCAGCGCTGGTTCGAGGGGCGCCACCAGGGCCTGATGGCAATCGCGTTTCTGGTCGCCACGGCCAAGGGGGCGGATACGGGCGCCTACACGCTCGGCCGGATCGCCGGCCGCCACAAGCTCTGGCCCCAACTCAGCCCGAAGAAGACCATCGAGGGTGCGATCGGCGGTCTGATCTTCGGCATCGGGGCCGCGATGCTGGTCTCCACGATTGCCCGCCACGGGCTGGGCATCCGCGCCTTCAGCCTGCCGCTCGCCGCGCTGTATGGCCTCGTCGTCGCCGCGGTCGCCCAGCTCGGCGATCTGATGGAATCAATGATCAAGCGCGACTGCGAGCAAAAGGACGCCTCGAGCGCCGTCCCCGGCTTCGGCGGCGTCCTGGACGTGATCGACTCCCTCATCTTCGCCGGGCCGGTCGCCTACGCGCTCTGGATGTGGTTCGGCCCGTGAACCTCCCATTCGCGGGCGTCACCTCGACGGCCCCGATTGCGCGCAGAGGAAATGGGCGACGCGTTGTGGCCTGAACCGATCCGCCGCCCGCGGCCCCTCAACGTCCGGCCTGCCCGGATGACGGCGGGGGTGTAAAGGCGAGAGACGCCGATTCTTCGGGGGTCACGGGGGTGGGGGTCACGGGTCACAGGGGGCAGGCCGAATTTCTAGTTTTTCCGCTTCAGGGTCTTGGGGCCCTGCTCGAAATCGGCGACGTCGTAATGGACGGGGATTCGTCGGCTCGCCAGGAGGATCTCATCGGGGATGAGCAGGTTCATGGCGATCGGTCCTCCGAGGGATCCCTCGATCGGGGCGACGTGGCGCAGGCAACGTGGAGAGTCTACCCTTCAGGTTACACCGGCTTGCTGTCCCCGGCGAGCTTGACGATCGCGGGGATGAGGCCCGGCCTTCCCTCACACGGTCTTCCAGGGCTGGAACGACCAGGGGAGAACCTTGTCGATGGGAAATGACGTAATTCACCCGGGTGCGAGCCGGACGACCACCGGCGTCACGAGCGGGCCACCGACTCGCCGGACCCGGCCCCGAACGGCCGAGGCAACGGGCTGGACGGGCGGACGGGGATGCAGAGAGAGTCCCCGATCCCCATCCGAGGCCGATGACGACCGATCGCGACCGGCCCGGTCCCCGCGACCCGGTCCAGTCCGACCCGTCTCCGACCCGCCGCGAGCCCGGCCGGACCACTCCGTCCCGACCGACGGTCCGATCGTCGGCCGTGGAGGTGGGAGTCTGTCCGTCCGTCGGTCGCTCGGCCGCCGTACTGGTTCGGGCGGCGCGGGTCCGACGGGGCCGGGGCGGTCGGTCTGCCGGGGTATTATCCCAGCGGGGCGCCAGCCAGGATCGGCCGAGCCGGGGCGCTTTCCGCCGTGATCGACGGCCCGATCGTCGGGGCCGGGGTCCGTGACGTGGCGAGTGTCGGTGGGATCGACCGAAGCATCCGGGAAGCCACTTCGTCTCCTGGTGTTCTTCTTCTGGGGGCTTGTTGCCCCCGCCTCACGAATGGCTGCCTCCCTGGGAGCTATTCGCCCGCCGCCTTGAGGACCTGCTTCCGCAGTGCCTCGCTGACCCGGAAACCGGCGTCCCGCTGCAGTTCGTCGAGGATGGGCCCGATCCGCTCGAAGAGACCTCGCTTCCTGGCTTCGAGCAGGGCTCCGAGGATCCCGATGAATCGGAGACCGAACCGCGCGGCCTCGGCCCGACCCAGTCGCTCATCCATGAGCAACAGGTCGGCCCGGAGTTCGATCGCCAGCGCGATCGCTTCCGCCTCGCCGCGGTCGAGCTTGCCCTGGAGGGCCACCACGACATTCGGGTCGTTGACGTCGCGGTCGACGATCCAGTCGAACAACGGGACCTCCGCCGCACCCGGGCGCTGCCGGCCCTGGATCACCACCTCGTCATGGACGGCCCGGGGGATGATGATGGTGCCGTAGAGTTCGTGGAGCCATTCCAGTCGTCCGATGGCGGCGAGGCTGACCAGCGGCGAGGAGTTGCTGACGACGATCATAGCCGCCCCAGCTCATTCAGGGTCCTGAGGTCCTGCTCGAAATCGGCGACGTCGTAATGGACGGGGATTCGTCGGCTCGCCAGGAGGTGCTGGAACTCCAGATGATCCATGGCAGCGAGGCGGCTCGCCTGGCCCAGGGTGAGCTTCTCCTTCTCGAAGAGCATGACGGCGATCTCGACCTTGAGCTCTTCTTCCGACAGGCGGCTCGACTGGAGGATCTCATCGGGGATGAGCAGGTTCATGGCGATCGGTCCTCCGAGGGCTTCCTCGATCGGGGCGACGTGGCGCAGGCAAGGGGGAAAGTCTCCTTTCATGTTACACCGGCGTGCTGCCCCAGGCGACGCTGTTCGCCCCGGTGTGATCGACCGGGGGCGGCGAACGCGGGCGCAGCGAGTTTTCCAGCTCCGCGCCCGAGCCCGGTGCGGGCCGATCCCGATCGGCCCGGCCCCGCGACCCGGTCCGGTCCAGTCCGACCCGCCCCCGACCCGTCCGACCCACTCCGCCCTGCCCGCCGCTCGCCGCAGTCGGCCCGCCCCGCCGGTTACCCGCTCGTCCCCCGCGGTGCCGGCCGCCCCGGGTCCGATTCGATCGGTTCCGACCCGGCCGAGGCGAAGCCGGCCGGACGTGCCGGCCGGTCAGGGAAACGAGCCCCGCCCCGGTTTACGCGGAGACGCGGAGGGAACCCGATTTCACGCAGAGACGCAGCGGCGGCAGAGACGCGGAGAAGACCCGCGGGTTCGGAGCCCGGGCCTCACGCGGGGACGCGGAGGGAACAGGGATGCGACGAATCGGACCATCCCTCGAGATCGGTTCGATTCTTCGGGTCGAGTGAGTGGCCGGCGACCCCGTCGACGAACCTCACATCACCTCATCTCACCGGGTTTCTCTCCGCTCCCTCCGCGGCTCTGCTGGAAACTCCGAGATCGTCTTCTCTGCGTCTCTGCCGCCTCTGCGTTTCTGCCGTCTCTGCGTCTCTGCGTGAAACTCTTCTCCGATTGCACTTCTCCGCGTCTCTGCGTGAAACTCCTCCTCTGCCAGATGCGCGCACGGCGCGGAGATCCTACGAAGGAAGATTCTAACCGACGTGGCCTGTCCTTTCCTTCCCCTTTCTTTCCCCTCTTTTACTCGGGTGTCAACCGCGGCCAGGAAGTGAGCCACTTTCGCGGCCAGAATTGAGCCACCGCGGTGGTTGCCCAGTGGGATCCTCGTGCAACCCTCACAAATCTTCTGGCGATTTCCCCGACCCATCTGGCTGCG
>JAKAUH010000504.1 GCA_021818605.1 Planctomycetota bacterium | reverse complement strand
GACCAGCACCATCACCGCCAGGGCGAACCAGGAAAGCCGGCGCATGGACGACGATCTCCCGCCTGGGAGCGGAGGCGAATCCTCGTCCGTCGTCGCCTCGACGGCCGCAGCAGGATCAGCCTTCGCACAGGGAAGGCCGCGAGCCACGATCGGATGGCAGGAGCCTGCGTGCCCCGTGAGATCAGGGGCTGGCTCAGGGTTGCGACGATCCAGGGTTCCGCGCACCGCTCCGTCGTTGCCGTTCGTATGGAGTCATTCCGATTCAAAGCGGGCACAACCGGTCGCGGTCCCAACCGCCCCCTTCGTCCGGGGGCCATCGAGCCCGTCGTCGCCGGTCCAGGATGGAACGGCCGCGGCCGGTCGCTCCTCCCGGTCCAAGTATAACACACCGATCCCCGCGCGGCCCGATTTGTAGCAAGCCTCGCGCCTCTCCGCGGAAACCGGACGGTGATCGACGACCGTACATTGGGACCGGTTGCCCCCTCGCGTACAATGAGCGATCGGACCCACCCGCCGTCCCCGTTCGAGGACCCCCATGAAACCTCACGCCGAAGGCGTCGCTGACTCCGGCGACGTCGGCCCCGCCGACAAGGCTGGCGACGATGACCTGGGCTCGCTCCGCCGTGACGAGTTGCTGCTGTTGCTGATGCTGGCCTCGGTCCAGTTCACGAGCATCGTCGATTTCATGGTCGTCATGCCGCTGGGGCCGCAACTGATGCGGACGCTCCACATCACGGCCCGTCAGTTCGCCCTGAATGTGTCGTCGTACACCATCGCGGCGGGGGTCGCGGGGATTCTGGCCTCGACCCTGATGGACCGCTTTGGCCGGAAGGCGGCGTTCCTGACCCTCTACGCCGGTTTCCTGGTCGGGACCTTGCTCTGCGGGCTGGCGCAGACCTATGCCACGTTGCTGGCGGCGCGGGTGGCGACCGGCATGTTCGGCGGCATCCTGGGCGGCATGGCGCTGGCGATCGTCGGCGACGTCTTTCCCGAGAACAAGCGCGGGCGCGCGACCGGTGTGCTGATGTCGGCCTTCGCGCTGGCGTCGGTCGTCGGCGTGCCGGTCGGCATCTACCTGGGGAACAGATACGACTGGCATGCGCCGTTTCTGGTCCTGGCCGCGCTGGGGCTGCCGGTCCTGTTCGCGTCGTTCCGCCTGCTGCCGCCGCTCCGCGGGCACCTCCAGGAGGGACCGCACGCCCCCCTCCTCGCCCGACTGGCCGAGACCTTCAGTCACGCGAACCACCTGCGCGCGTTCGCCCTGATCGGCACAATGATGCTCGGTGCCTTCGCGGTGATCCCGTTCATCTCGGTGTACCTCGTCCGCAACCTGGGCGTGGCTGAAACCTCCCTGCCCGTGATCTTCGTCACGGGCGGCCTGTTGAGCCTTGTCGGCGCCCCGCTGGTCGGCCGGCTGGCCGATCGCCACGGCAAGCTGATCGTGTTCCGGGTGGTGGCGTCGATCTCGGCCGTGCTGATCGTGGTGGTGACGCACCTGCCGCCCCTGCCGCTGCTGGTGATCGCGGCGATCACGGGGACGATGATGCTCACCAATGCCGGGCGGATGGTCGCCGCGATGGCGATGGTGACGGGCAGCGTCGAGCCCGCCCGTCGCGGGGGCTTCATGAGCGCCAACTCGGCCGTTCAGCACATCTCGACCGGCCTCGCCGCCTACATCGGCGGCTGGATCATCGGCGACAACCCGGCCGACCAGCCGATCCCCCACTTCGACACCGTCGGCTTCATCGCGGTGGCCGCCACGATCGTCAGCATCTGGGTAGCCGGCCGGGTGCGCCCGGCCGCCACGCAGGCCGCTGCGCCATCCCCGGTCGGCGCCTTCGAGGACGTCCTGGACGATCCGCTCTCCGCCGCCGAGACCCTCTGAGTGGGTCCCGGTTGCTGGCGGATGGGACCATGCAGCTCATCCGGATTTTCGCCTTGCCCGATCGGTGTCTAGCCGCCATCATGCCCGGCAAACCGGGACCTCGATCCCTCCGGAAAGGACTCCGGGTATGGCTGGATTTTACCGATCGCGGGTTGCTGCCCTCGTTTTAGTGCTTGGCGCAGGCGGGATTGCGCGCGCCGGTGAACCCGAGCGCCTCTCTTTTCACATCCCGCTCGCCGGGATGGACCGTCATCGGGACGACCACACTCGCGAGGTCGTTCCAACCGGCCCGGACCTGAAGCTGTGGAACGGCCGGACGAGCTTCACTCCGCGACTCTCCACAACCATCTACGCCGTCGAGCGAACCGAGGCTGGTCAGCGGCTTCTGAGAGATTCGAGTCTCCCCGCCAAACACGGCTGGGTCCCGGCTGGCGATGTCGTCCCACTCAAGGAGGCGGAGGGTTACTTCACCGCCGCGATCCAGGCCGGCGACACCCGCTCGTTCCCATTCCTGTCGCGGGGCCTGGTTCGGTATCACGTCGGCGAATATGACCTCGCGCTCGCCGACCTGAACGAAGCCCTGCGACGGGACCCCAGGAGCGTGGAAGCGCTGTCGTGGCGGGCCTCGACCCACTCCGCGATGCACCACCGCGAACAGGCCTTCGCGGACTACGATCACGCGCTTCAGCTTCAGCCAAATAACCCCCATCTGCTGCGATGCCGAGCCGAGATCACTCCAACCAGCAAGAAGGAAATCGATCGGGCCTTCGCGGACCTCGATCGCGCGATCCAGATCGCACCGTCGGAGCCGATCTTTCGCCTGGTTCGTGCCGGGTGCAATACCGCACTGAAACGCCGAGACGCGGCTCTCAGGGAGCTCCAGGAGATCATTCGGCGCTTCCCGGAGCCGGAGCCGTTCCTGGCGGCGGTGGCGGGCCTGGCGGAATTAAAGGAATACCGGCTCGCCCGAGCGGCGATTCACGCCCGGCTCGACCAGCACCCAGATCGCGACCTTGCCTACAAGTGTCACATCGTTCTCGCGATCATCGACGAGATCGAACGACGGCACTCGCGAGCCCGCTCGGAGCTGGCCGCGGCGATCGCGATTGACCCGTCGAAGGAGGACGCCTACGTGTTCCGGGCGGCCATCACGTCGCGCGACTGGGATGTACATCAGGCGTTCGCCGACATCGATTCCGCGATCCGCGCCAACCCCGCGAACGGCGAGAGCTACGAGATGCGGGCCGCAATGCGCTACGGCAAGCAGAACTACTCCGCCGCGATCGCTGACATGCATACGTCAGTCAAATTGAAATCCGAGGACCCCGAGATCCACGAGCGGCTCGCGCTCATGCTTGCCTCCTGTCCCGAGGCCGGTATCAGTCGCGGTCCCGAGGCCGTCGCCGAGGCGACCCGCGCCTGCGAGCTATCCCGCTGGAAGTCGCCGACGGCCCTCGACGCGCTGGCCGAGGCCGAGGCCGAGGCCGGCCACTACCTCGCCGCCGCCGGCCACCAGGAAAATGCGATCGCGCTGCTCCCCGACAACGACGAACGCGAGATCCACTACCGCCGGTCGCTCGCCCGCTACCGGGACCACAAGCCCGCCTACCGGCTGAGCCTGCTCGAGGAATGGGGCATCCGGAAGTCCCGACGCGACTAGAAAGGATTCACCGACATGGTCTCTACGAAAATCACTCGCTGGCTCTGGCTGTTCGCCGCACTCGTCGCGGGCGCCGGATCGGCCGTCGCCTCGGACCCCATCCAGGTACCCAAACTCCGGTTTGGGGTCGTCCTGAATGCCAAACCGACGCGCAGCCACCTGCGCGACGCCGTGCAGAAGACGCCCAACTTCTGGCTGATGGACGGCAACAAGAAGATCGTCCCCTCGCGAGTCGGCTTCGTCTACCGGATCGAGCGCTCCGAGCGCGGTATGATCCTGCTCTCGCTGCCGAGCCAGGGTATCTACGGCTGGACGCGTCGCGACGCGGTGATCCCCTACAACGAGGCCGAGGGTTATTTCACCAACGCGCTGGAAACCCAGCCGCCAACCTCGTTCAACTACCTGATGCGCGCGATCGTCTGCGGCGACAACAAACAGTTCGACAAGGCTTACCAGGACCTGAA
>JAKAUH010000204.1 GCA_021818605.1 Planctomycetota bacterium | reverse complement strand
GGTAGATCGGTCGTTCGTACTTCGTTTCCACGGTTCCATTTCGTCATCGATCGATTCCTCGGGTCTCGGGCCGGCAACCTCTCCAGGTTACGGTTCCACGATCGCGACGCAAGGGGATCGGGATCGCGGGCAGGGGGTCGCGCAATCCGATCGGCCAGAACCCTGCCCGCGGACGTTCGTCGTTCCGACTCACGGCAACAGAGTAAGCGCAAGCCGGCCGATCCTCCGACGGCATCGGCTCGCCCGCGCGGAGCAGATCGATCTCGACCCGGTGAGCTGGTCCCTTGAGGACCTTTCCCCGCTTCGCCAGGTACTGCGCGCGATCGGGCCCCGGCCGCCTGTTCGCCGGGCTTAACAACTCGACCACCCCGACGACCTCCCGCGAACGCCGGTCGCGGATCTCGACGAAGGACTCGCACTCGATATCAACCGCGGGCAGTCAGACGTGCGCCGGGGCCTCGATCACGCCCACAGCCGAGGGCGGCCCTGACATGGCCGGTCCGCGAGCCGCCACACCGAGATCAGCCCGGCCCAGAAGGCGCCGCGACCCTTCCGATATCTCGTGCACATAACGATGCTAGTCGATTTTGACGATGTAGTCGGGCTGAACCTGCGCCCCGATCACCTCCGCCGCGGCGGGCAGGAAGAGCCTGTGGAAGTCGTGCCAGACGTCCTCCTGCTCCAGGTAGGGGTTCATCCCCGGAAACGGCGATGGCATGGTCGGTCGCTCCTCCCGCGCCGGGCGTTGGCATCTCTTCCACTACCAGTCGAACACTCGCCCCTCACGCCACCACCCCGGCCCAGCGGGTCATCTCGATCCCCAGCGACGCCAACCCGACGCCCGCGGTCATGCAGGCGAACCAGATCCACAGGTCGTCCCACCGGGTGACCATGTAATAGGCCGCGTAGAATGGAAGGATCAGGTAGAGGAACCCATAAAGGAAATCCTCGCTGAAAGCTCCGAAAGCCCCCACCGCAAAGCCCAGCAGGATCATCGCGCAGCCCAGGCCCATCAAAATCCAGGCGACGACGAGCACCCCGTGGGGCGCGAACAGCGCGATCCCGGCCAGGACGACCGCCAGCACGCCCGCGCCCCCGCCGAGCCCCTTCGCCCGCGCGATCGCCTGCTGTCGGCGCTTCCGGCTGCCCGATCCCGACCGGGTCCCCCCCGGCCGGACCGAAACCGGCGTTGGCACCGCCCCGGCCGGCTCGGCCCCGCGCGTCGGAGTGAACGCCGAATCCCCCGTCGATTCGACGACCGCATACCCGCCATCCGCGTCTTGCGGCGGCGGCGGCATCACCTCCTGCAGATCGTACTCCGCAGCCGGCTCCGCCTCGGGGATCGTGAACCGCCCGCCGCAATGCTTGCACCGCGCGGCCTTCCCGGCCGCCGAGCCATCCACCGAACCCGTCGCCCCGCAGCTCGGGCAAGCAAACGCGATCCTCATCGAGGCGTCTCCTTCGTGGGGGCAAAAGCAGGTCGATCGATTCCGCTCAGGCAAGACGCCGACCGGCCTCCGTGACGATCCGCCGAATGTCAGGGTAAAGCTTCAGGCACATCTCAATGATCTCCCGGTGGCCGAACTTCGCCTTGCGTTTGGAAGCGCTCAGGTGCGCGACCAGTACCTCCATCAGCGTCTTCCCCCTCAGATTGAGCCGGTATTCGCCCAGGATCGAATCCGTCAGGCTCGGGTCGGGGGTTGGCGTATCCGCGTTCCTGCGCGAAGCGAGGGTTAATCTCCATCGCATCGAGGTCGACCACGCGGCGAAGACGCTGGCGGACCTGGTGCTCGCGACCCTCCAGGAATTCGCCGACCTCGAAGGCGAACCAGAGGCAGACGACCTCCAGCAACCGTCGGTGCCGCTTTCGCTCGTGGTCATCGAGGAGATCCTCAATCCGTGAGCCGGCATACAGGTCGTTCTCGATGCTGTATCCCGTGGTGAAGACGACGCCGTCGAAGTCGCTCGGCAGCGAGGAGAACCGCCACATGTCGAGGTCCGCCAGCCAGGCGATCTTGCCGTGCGGGAACATGTCCCGCTTGCTATAGATGGAAAGGAGCATCTTGCGGCCTGAGCACGGCAGGATGTTGCCCCTGAAGATCCCCAGTTGGCTTTCGAGCCAGCGATAGACGGCGGCGTCGACGACTCCTTCAACCAGCAACGTCGGCAGTTCGGTGTGCCTGAGGGTGGCGATGATCTCCTCCTCCGTCATCGAGGGCGTCGGCATCTTCGTCTCCGCGATTTGGCGCGAGCAACAGCTCCTTGTCGGCGTATTTCGAGTAGATAAAAGGCGAATGCGTGGCGACGATGAACTGGTTCCCCGTGGACTGGCTCAGCAGGATCGGGAACAGCAGCCGCTGCCAGTCGACGTGCAGGCTGATCTCGGGCTCGTCGATGAAGATGCTCGCGCCCTTCGAAAATGCGTTGTAGCAGAGGAAGCTCAGCATCCGCTTCTCGCCGGATGAGAGCCGGTCGGAGCTCATAGCCTCGCGGGCATCGCCGAGCGTCACCGGTGCGGTCAACTTGATCGCCTTGTGCCGGAAGATTCTGGCGACCAGGTCCGAAAGGACGGTGAACGGTCGCATCCTCCGATCGTGCTCCTCGACGACCTGCCGCGCACGCGTCGTGATCTCCGCCAGCGTCTGGGAAGCCTGCGCCTCGTCCGAGGGAGCCCCGCCGGTGGCGCCGTTCGATCCACCGTGCTGCTTGACGATATACCCCGACAGTTTCAGGTACTCCTCGGCGTCTTGTCGCGAGATCTCGACGAAACGATCGGTCAGCAATCGCCCCAGGTCGTCCGTCGAGATCGACGCCACAAAGCGATGATCGGCAAAGCTGAGCCGATCCGACAGTTGCTTCATGGCCTCCATGACAGAGGCACCGCCGCCGTCGAGATCGGGCATTCCGGGGTTGAAGGAATCACCCTGTTCCATCGGGTTTGGCGAGATGGAGAAGCCTCCTTCGATCCTCCGGAAGGTTGGCAGGAACACCGACGATCCCGAGGCCATTGCAACCTGTCGGCCGAGGGCCTGGCTGTCGATCCGAAACCTGGCATCGCCCCAGTACCCTCCGATTTTCGGGACTGGGACCCCATCGATCCGACCGTCGATATGGTTGATCGTTCCGCCTGGCCCGGCCTCGCGCCTCGCGACCAGATGAACCCGATCCGTCCGCAGTTCAAACGACTCGAACGGAATCTCCGCGAAGAGCCGGTTGAGGCGCCCGCTGATGGCATACCACAGCAGCTTCAGCAACGTCGTCTTGCCCGACCCGTTCCGCCCGGTGACGACGTTGATGTCCTCGCGGAACACGAGGTCGAACGACATGCATCGATTCAGGCCGTCGACCTTCAGCGATTTGATCATCGTCCATCCCCGTGCGGGTGACTGGTCGGCCCGAGTGTCAGACGATCGCCGTCCGCGCGGATTGCGGTCAAGGACTCCAGCGCGTCCGCCGGAAGTCCGCACGCGGCCCCTCAAATTCATCCTAGCGGGCCCGGCCCCGATTGTCGAAGCCAGCACGATTGCAACGAAGGGGGCCGCCCCGCACGCCTCCGGCTCGGTCGGAATCCGCCGGAGCCGGTCTCCGCACTTCCAATCTCACGCGAGAATCCATCACATAAGCCAAAATTTGCGCAAAAACCTCGTCGATTTTGCTGAATATTTAGGAGGAGGAACACGCCAACCGACCGGCAACCAGGATACAGGGCCACATGCGTGACACCGTGCTGCATACCCAGGATCGCCCAGGCCAACCCGATCGTCTGGAGGGACTCCCAGCCCACGGACGGACGGTTGGCATCTGGATTATCCAGCCAAACCCGATTGCACTGCGTGCCGCCGATCCCAATCCGCGAAGGCGCGCGAACGAACCCAATCTTCATAACTTCTTCACAATTGCAGGGCGCACAACCGCCAGGCCCACCCAGCCCCGACCCTCGGAAAGCGCGCGAACGAACCCAATCTCGGCGCCCGGCGACCCTGGAAAGCGCGCGAACGGACCCGAGTAGGG
>JAKAUH010001143.1 GCA_021818605.1 Planctomycetota bacterium | reverse complement strand
TCAGCATCGCGGTGAAGTCGTCATAAAGCGAGATGCCGGACAGATCCATCTGGGTGCCGCGCGGGCCGAAATTGCCCTGGATGCTCGTCCAGTCGCCGGCGAGCTTCTTCGCATCGCGGCTGCACAGGGCGACCACCCGCGCATGGTCGAGGCGACGGGCGGCGAGGTAGTGGATCATGCCCATGAAGCCGATGCCGACGATGCCGATGCCCGTCATGATGCGAAATCCTGCTGCGGCGGGGAGGTTGCGAGACAAACCGGGTGGCCAGCGTCGGGTCGAGTGCCGGCGCCGCTCGCGGGGCGACGCGCCGGCCGCGGACTGTCCACTGATTCTGCCGCCGAGTCCGGCCGCAAGCAAGTGGCGACTCGGACCGCTGGCCGTCCGCGGTCGGCGCGGCCCGGCCGCTTGACGGTCCACGTCTTGGCGGAAAACCGGAATCGTGATATAGGGAAGCGAGGATGCTCGGGCAAGGAGGAGGGAACGATGGATTCAAGCTCAAGAGGCAGGCCCATCCGCCGACTGATCGGCTGGATGCTGGGAGCGGCCGTCCTGATGTTCGGCATGTCCTATGTCGGGGTCTCGGCGTTCACGGCCGACCGCCTAACCCAACCCACGAATCGGCCGTTGGCGATCGACCCGCGCCAGCTCGGTTCGGAGGTCGAGGCATGGTCCGCGACCACCACCGATCGAATCACGCTACGGGGCTGGTATCTGCCCACTCCCGAGAAGCGACACCTGCTGGTGATGGTACATGGGATGTGGAGCTCATGGCTGGAAATGGCCAGTCTGGGTCGCGACCTGCACCGCCGGGGGTTCGATGTACTTCTGTTCGATCTCCGCGGCCACGGCCAGAGCGACCCGTCCCGGCTCTACCTCGGCCGCAGGGAACGCGCCGACCTGCGCGCCGTCCTGGCCTGGGCCAAGGACCGAGGCTTCCCCGACGAGCGGGTCGGATGGCTGGGTTACTCGATGGGCGGCTCGACCGTGCTGATGGAGGCGGCGCGAAACCCAGAGATCCGCGTCGCGGTCGTGGACAGTCCGTACGGAGATCTTCCCCGCCTGCTGGACACCCAGCTCAGCCGGCACAGCGGCCTGCCGCGCTGGTTCAACCCCGGCATCCTGCTGGCCGCGCGTTGGCTCTACGGGGTGCGAACGGATGACCTGATCCCGATCCGACTTGCCCGGTCATGGGGCGACCGGCCGGTGTTGCTCATCCACGGCGAGGCGGATTCGACCGTGCCCGTGAGCCAGGCGCGCGAACTCGCCAGAAACCTCGGCGCGTCGTGCCAGACTCTGACCCTGCCCGGTGTCGAGCACGTGCAGGCGTATCACTCGGATCCGCGGGCCTACGTGCAACTCGTCGGCTCGTTCTTCAACGCCAACCTGAGCCCGTAGCCCCCGTGGTGATCGGACACTCGGCAGGTCGCACCGCCGGATAGCGTGGCGACGGCCCATTCCGTCCCTCGCGCCCCGGCGAGCCGTTTGGGCACCCCGGGGTCGCGCGGGTCAGCCTCGACCCCGGTGCGGGGCGGCGAGACAATCAGGCCCTCAGACCCGACCGAACCGAACGGTTGCGGTGCGGATCAAGGCCCGACGCCGCCATGGGTGCGGTAGGGGGTCAGGTGCGACGGCTGATCGAGGAGCCAGAACCGCTCCCAGTCATCGCCGGCCTGGCGCAGGTTTTCCGAGTCCACGAGCAGCTCCATGACGCGTCGTGGGCGGTAGGCCGCATAGTGGGGCAGGGGAACCGGAGCGCAGCCCTCGAACAGGGCGAGGGATGCGACCGTGATCGCCATGGCCGCGCAGAGTTTCCGCATGTCGGGCTCCTCCCGTCTGGCAATTCCCCGGATCGCGACGTGCCATCCTGGCCCGTTCGGGATTCGAGGGGGCTCGTCGTGCGGGCCTCAGCCTCGCGAGACGAGCCGGATTCCGTTCGCCGAAGTCCGGCAGATGTCGGCCGCCGGTATGGCCGAGCCACTCGTCGCCGCCGGCCCGTGGACTAGACATGGCCCGCGCACCGGATCGCCTGGGGCACGATCCGAAGGACGAGGGAGCCCACAAAGGTCGGGACCCTGGTCAGTCGGCCGTCGTCCGGGCCTTGGCATCGGCAACCGGCTCGACCGGTCCGTTGTTATTCTCATCGGCATCTGAGTCCGATTCCTCAAATGGAAGCCTCGTGGGATCCATCTTTCGAACGAGTTCTTCCATCTCCTTACCCGGCTTGAAGGTCACCACATTCTTGGAGGGGACATAGACCTTGTCGCCGGTGCGGGGATTGCGGGCCTTGCGCGGGGCACGCTTCTTGACCTCGAAGACACCGAAATTCCGCAGCTCGATCCGGCCCTCAGTGACCAAGGTCTGGATGATCGCGTCGAGGGTCCGCTGGACGATGTCCTTCGTCTTGAGCTGGGTCAGGTTGATATCCTCGGAAATCTTCTTGACGATCTCTTTCTTGGTCACGTTGGCGATCTCCGCGGAACAGGTGTCGGCCCAGCCTGTCGAACAGAGAGGAAAGGAGTCGTCGGCCGTGGTTCAGTCTGGGCTGCAATCGGCTCAAGTGTATTGGTGGCTTGGATTAGAGTCAAGAAAAAAACAGCCAATTCGCACCGCGGGACGGGTCGAGCCGCGAGTCGGGGCCAGTGGAAGGCCGCTTACTGGCCCGCCGGGCCGGGGAAATCGATCTCCTGACACCGCTGGCTCAGGTGCCGGTGCAACGGGGCGTAGTTCCACGGCAGTCCGTGGCGCGTCGCGAGGGCTTTGAGCCGACCGATGAAATGCTCCGAGAGGGCGGGCGCAACATCCTGGAACGCCGGGTCGCAGTGATAAATCCGGCACCCGAGTGGCCGTCCGTCCCGGGCCGTGCACCGGCCGAGTTCATCCTGCCACGGGCAGGTTGCACCATCATCAAACGCACGCGACGGCGCTGGCGCCTCGGCGAGGAAATAGTCCATCTCGGGCTCCGAGACGAACAGCGTGTGCCCGTGCTCGCGGAAGCGGCAGCAGCGGCCGCTGGCGAGGCACACCGGGCCGAGCCGGGCGAGTTCAGCGTCGAGCACCGCGTAGAGCTCGCGCAGCTCCTCGCGATGGGGGACCTCGCGACGGGCCAGGCTGCTCGGGGTTGGTTCGGGGCCGGCGTTCATGGGCGGGTCATCGCGAGCGACGTCTGGATCTCCGCGAGGGTGTACAGCCGGCCCTGGCCGGCTCCGGGACAGACCTCGCATACCTGCTGCCAGCTCTTCCTGCGGGCGACATTCTCGGCCCAGAACGGCCAGGTCCGGCACTGGTCGGGACGCGCCGGGTACACGGTGCAGCCGCCCTCGCGGCTCCAGAACACGCAATCGCCGCCCGGCTTCTCGATCAGGCTGAAGCGGTCCCCCACCAGCCGGACGTACCGCTCGGCGAACGCCTCGACCGTCTCGCCCCGAAACTCAGCGATCCGGCGCATCTCGTCAAGGGTGACCCACACGTACCCCGGGGTGCCGGTGCAGCAGTCGCCGCATTGCGTGCAGGTAAAAGCCAGGCCGTCCCGATACCAAGGCGATTTCGGTTGCGTTACACTCATGGCAGGATCGTCCGTCCGCTCGAGGGTGCGTCGCCGGGCCGAGGCTGCGGTTACTCTATCCGAACCGGCGGCCGGTCGCAACCTCTCGCGCATCAAGTGACTGTGAAATCAGAATTTGGGCGCATGACCCCCAGCCCGATCCTCTCCCATCCCGAGGATCGCCTGGACCCTACCCCAGGACGATCGAACGCCGGGCAGCGCCCCCGACGCGCCGGCCCGCACGTCCGAGCGGCCGTGTCCCTAGCGACAAAGGAGGAGAATACCATGAGCGCGACGGACCCGATCGAACGGATCGTACTGACGCACATCCAGGTCCCCTTCAAGGAGCCGTTCCGCACCTCGGCCGGGGAAGTCACGATCCGGGACGCCATCGTGGTCGAGATCGCGACCTCCTCGGCAGTCGGCCTGGGCGAGGCCACCCCAACGTCCGCGGGCCTGGTCGGCCACG
>JAKAUH010001081.1 GCA_021818605.1 Planctomycetota bacterium | reverse complement strand
GGGGCTGGTTGCCCAGGGTGCAGTAGTGCGTCAGGACCAGGTCGTTTCCGTCGAGGTGATACATGGTGACCATTTCCTTCTCGGTGCCGGGGCACATCGTCTCCTCAACGGCGGTGCCGCCGGCGGTGACGCGGAACGAGCTGACGACGCGGTCGGTCGGCTTGCCGTCCTTGCCGATCTCGACCCAATCTCCGGCCAGTCCCTTCAGAGCCTCGAGCCGGCGAGCGGCCGAGGAAGCCGCCTTATCGCCGGCGGGGGCCGACGGCGCAACCGCGGACAGGGCCATCACGAACACCGAGGACGCGATACCGAGCTTCATCACGAGTCTCCCGTGAATGGTGGTGGAACGGCGGCCGGTGTCAGTCGGCCGCTCGGAGAGTGGACGAACGGGTGACCCGGAAATCGACAGGGCGATCAAAAACACGAAGCGAGGCGGGAGGTGAGGCCTTATCCGCCCCACGCGACCGAGCGGGCGGAGAAGACAGGGCCCTCGACGCAGACGCGTCTCAGGTCGACCGTGCCATCGGGCTGGCGGATGGGGGCGACGCAACTGAAGCAGGCGCCGAAGCCGCAGGCCATGTGGTTCTCGAGCGAGACCGCGCAGTCGACTCCATGCTGCTCGGCGATCCGGGCGACAGCGGCCAGCATGGCGGGTGGTCCGCACGCTACGATCCGCGCGGGGATTTCACCGCGCTCGAGCCGACGGGCCAGCAGGTCGGTCACGAAGCCAGGGTGTCCGGCCGAGCCGTCATCGGTCGCCAACTCGACCTCGATCCCGGCCCCGCGGAAATCCTCGACGCCTGCCAGCAGGTCCGCGGTTCGCACGCCGTAGAGTATCGTCGCCGAAGGGCACGCGCGGTCGCCGCGGTCGGGATCCAGCCACTCACGCCCCAGCGCCAGGAACGGCGTCTGGCCGATGCCGCCGGCCACGAAGATGACCGGGCCGTCTGGCGCGGGTCCGAAGCCATTGCCGAGCGGACCCCAGACCGGCAGGCTCTCGCCGGGCTGGCATCGCGCCAGTGCCGCCGTGCCTCGGCCGATTACGAGGTACACCAGGTCGAAGGCCACAGGCGTCCTGGAGGCGTCCCTGGCCAGGTCATAAAGTGCGAGCGGGCGGCCGAGCAGCGGGTCGTTCTCCTCGCCGGCGACGGGGCGCACCATGATGAACTGGCCGGGCCGGATCGAGCCTGCGATCGCCGTTTCGGCCAGCCGGATCCTGTAGGTGTCGCGCGCGATTGGGACGTTCTGAACGATCGTCGCCCGGCAGTGGACGGGGTTATTCGGTCGACCTGGCCCGTTTCCGGCCGCCGCTACGTCATGCGTCATCGGTCACCTCGACGGGTTGGCGGCGACCGCCATCTTGATCAATTTAGGCCGGGTCGTCCTCGTCGGCATCCGGAGCGGCGGACGATGTCGGCACCGGCGAGCCGGGGATCAGGTACTTGCCGTCGGCCCATCGGCCCAGATCGATCAGGCGGCATCGCTTGCAGCAGAAGGGGAATGAGGGCAGATCGTCGAGCGCGGCGATCTCATAGACCTTCGAGCAGATCGGGCAACGTCCCTGGATCATGGCAGTCTCGGCTCGGCTCGGCTCGGCTCAGCTCAGCTCAGCTCGGTTCGGCTTCGCTCAGCTCGTCGCGGCAGGTGTGGGACTCGGGGTGGTGGACGAGCCGCCGGTTGTCGGTGTCGGCGTAGGCGAGGTCGAGGTGGAGTTCGAGTTCGAGTTCGAGGTGGAGGTCGAGTCGCCCGAGCTCCTGGCGGCTGCTTCGGAAGGTTTGTCCGCCTGCGCGGCCTTCTTGTACGACTCGCTGCGATAGTCCGTCTGATAGAAGCCCGAGCCCTTGAAAATGATCGCGGCGCCGGGGCCGATCTTCCGGCGCAGACTGTCTTTTCCGCACTCGGGGCAATCCTTGCGCGGGTCGGCCGTGATCGATTCGTAGGCCTCGAATTCGTGCTTGCAGGCGTCGCAGATATAGTCGTAGGTCGGCATCGGATGACTCCTCATGACTGGCAAGGAGGGGACAGGCACCTTGAAGATTCGAAGGCAGTCCCCTTCCTGGCCGGGCTGGTTGCGTTGGCGATTAGTCTCCCGCCGGCCGGGCCGAGACGGCCACCTTGCTCGGGCGGAGGACCCGGTCGCGGATCCTGTATCCCTTGCTCAGCTCGCTCACGACGGTGCCCTCGGGATGGTCGGGCGTCGGCTGCTGGACCAGGGCGTCGTGGAAGTTTGGGTCGAATGGGACGCCGACGGCCTCGATCGGCTCGATGCCGTGCTTGGCGAGGACATCGAGGAGCTGGCGCTGGACCATCTCCAGTCCCGCCGTGATTCCCTCGACGCCCGAGTTCCGCAGGGCGTCGATGGCGCGCGCCAGGTTATCGAGTGGGTCGAGCAGGTCCTTGGCCAGCGAGCCGACGGCATAGAGCCGGTCGCTGTCGGCCTGCTGGCGGGATCGCTTCTGGTAGTTGGCGAATTCGGCGCGGGCGCGGAGCAATTGATCCCGCAGATCGTCGCACTCGCGGGTTAGCCGGGCGACGGCGTCGGGAGAGGCGGCTGTTTGTCCGTTCGCTTGCTGAGGATCTTGTGGTGTTTCGGCGTCCGGGTTATTGGACGCGCTGGTCGGGTCGCTCATGGTCGGCTCCTGATTCGCATCGGGCCGCGGCCTGCCTGGCTGGACAGGGCCCGCGGCGGCCGCTCACGATTGCTCGGAATCGTGGGGCTCCTCTTCGGTGAAATAGTCGCGCAGTTTCTCGAAGAAGCTCCTGCGCCGGGGGCTGACTTGCTCGTGCTCGATCTCGGCGAACTCGCGGAGCAGTTCCTCCTGGCGGGGCGTCAGGTGTCGGGGCGTCTCGACGACCACCTCGACCAACTCGTCGCCGCGTCCCCGGCCGCTGAGGTCGGGCATCCCGCGTCCTTTGAGCCGCAGGATGTCGCCGCTCTGGCTACCGCGAGGGACCTCGAGCTGATCCTTGCCGTCGAGTGTCGGCACGTCGACCTCCGCACCGAGCGCCGCCTGGGCGAAGCTGATCGGCACCTGGCAGTACAGGTCATTCCGGCGGCGGTCGAAGAACGGATGCTTTCGCACCATGATCTGCACACGGAGATTCCCCCGCGGTGCACCGACATCGCCCAGCTCGCCCTGGTTGCGCTGCTGGAGCCACATGCCGCTCTCGACGCCGGGCGGGACGTTCACCTGAAGGTGCACGGTGGTCGGGATTCGGCCGGCGCCCTTGCAAGATGGACAGGGATCCGTGATGCGGACGCCGTCGCCGCCGCAGGCCGGGCAGGTCGTGGCGACCTGGAAGAACCCGCGAGTCTGGACGAACTGGCCCCGGCCGCCGCAATAATTGCAGGTCGTGGCCACCGTTCCCTTCCGCGCGCCTGACCCGTTGCACTCGCCGCAAAAGTCCTGCCGGCTGACCTCGATGGTGCGTGTCGTGCCCCTTGCCGCCTCGAGCAGGTCGATTTCCATCTTCATCAGCAGGTCAGCGCCCGGTCGCGGGCCGCGGCGACGATTCCCGAACAGGTCGCCGAACAGGCCGCCGCCGAAGATGTCGCTGAACGCCGACATGATATCGTCGGTCGAGCGGAAGTCGTGGAACGCGGCGCCATTCAGGCCGGCATGGCCGTAGCGGTCGTACCGTTGGCGCTTTTCGGGGTCGGACAGAACCTCGTAGGCCTCGGCCGCCTCCTTGAACCTCCTGGGGGCCTCGTCGTCACCCGGGTTGCGGTCCGGGTGAAACTTGAGCGCCATCTGTCGGTAGGCTTTTTTGATGTCGTCGGCCGAGGCGTCCCGGGCGATGCCGAGCACCTCGTAGAAGTCTCGTTTCGTAGCAGCCATCGGCATGGCGTCTCGAGGGGGGAATAAGGGCAGAGGCGTTAACTTAACGACCACCACTCACGAGAGACCCCTGGAATCCTGGGGCCTGTCCCGGCAAGGCTCCGAGCCCCCGTCAGGGGGCGATCGGACGTGGCCGGGGGGGCGTCAGCCCACTGGGGTCGGACCGGACCGCAGCCCCA
>JAKAUH010000408.1 GCA_021818605.1 Planctomycetota bacterium | reverse complement strand
CAATGTGAGCGGCCCGCGCGCCGCGGCGGCGACATCGGCGCGACGGGCCCCGGTGCTCCGACGAGGCCAGGCCTCAGCCAGCCGACGGGCCACGGCGATGCGATCCTCGTCGGCCACCTGCACGTCCACCCGCGCCGCAGGGTCGGGCGATAGACCCAGGCGATCCAGCAGCGCCAGTCGCGAGCGGACCTCATGCCGGCCGGGCATCCACTCGGCCACGTCAGTGAGCAGAAATGCGCCGCCGCCCATCGACCAGCCGACGCGCTGCCGTACGCCCGCCAGCGCCAGGACCAGAACGCTCAGCACGTCGCCGCGCACGTCGATGCCCAGGTCGTAATGGGATGCCCTCAGCCGGCGGCCAAGGCTCCAGACGGCCGACAGCAACGCCCAACGATCGGGCCGGCGCTCGAACCAGGTACGCTCGGCGACCCAGACGCGGTCGACCGAGGGATCCGCCTCGAAGACCTCGTGGTTGCTCGGCGAGGCGAGTACGTCGATCGACGCGTGAGGATACGCCGCGCGCAGCTCGGCCAGGAGCGGCGTGCTGAGCACCGCGTCGCCCAGATGGTCAAGCTGCACGACCAGGATCCGCTCGGGCGAATCGATCGTCGGCGCCGGCCGGAACCGTCGCACGACGGCCGTCGCGACCGAGCCCGCCGCGTCGAGCGCGTGGACCAGCAGCCGCCAGCGAAGCTTGCTGTAGCGGTACCGGCCGACCTGCACGGGCCTGGGCTTAGCGAGCGACCTGGTCATAGACCTCCGCGGTGGTCTGGGCCACGATCGGCCAGAGGTAATGCGATGCGACCCGCGGCGCCAGCCTCGGGTCGGGTCCCTGATCCCAGCCGATCCGGAGCGCGCGACGGATCTCATCGGGCCGGTGCGGGCGGGCGTACGCGGCCAGCCCGCCGAAGTACTCGCGGGTCGAGCCATAGGGCGTGATCGCCACGGCGCAGCCCGCCAGCGCGGCCTCGAGCGCGGCGAGGCCGGGCGTCTCGAACCAACTCGGCAGCGCGAACACCCGTGCCGCCGCATAAGCTGAGGCCAGCAGCGGGTCGTCGTGCTCGAGCCGGCCCAGCCAGCAGACCACGCCCTCACCGGCGCGACGGCACTCGCGCTCATAAGCGCCAAACGCCGGCACCGCCTCGCCGACATGCACCAGCGGCAGGCCCAGCCGTCGCGCCGCGGCGACCACGCCCAGCGTGTTCTTCCGCGGCTCGATCCGGCCGACGGTCAGCACGAACGGGTCAGGTCCCCACCGCTCGCGGAACGGCTCGGGCGCGGCCGTGCCGAACGCCGGGCGGACGCCGTTGGGTATCACGCGGATCCGGTCGCGGCCGATGCCAAACAGCCGCAGCAGTTGATCGGCCTCGGCCTGCGAGTTGGGCAGCACGGCGTCGACCAGCCGCAGCAGCTCGCGACGCCAGGAGGGCACCCAGGGCGTGATCGATCGCGCGCACCACCCCGCCAGACCGATCGCCTTGCGCATCCACGTTGGCTCGAGCCGGGCGATCGCGCGCGGCTCGTACCAGCAGATCGGCGAGAGCACCACGGGGACTCCGTGCGCCCGCGCCAGCCGCGCCAGCTCGAGCCCCTCGTGCGACATGCCGAACAGGTGCAGCAACCGCGCTGATTCGAGCCGGTCGGTCCACGGTGCGAACAGTCGGACGCGCACCCCGTGCGACTCGAGGTGCCGGCCCGTTTGCACAAGCTGGTTCTCGCCGCCGCCCGGCGCCTGGAACGCCACGGCCGGCGCGTGAAGGAACACCGCGCCCTCCGCGCAGGCGCCACGGCTCCGCGCGGCCAGCCACGCGGCATCCGACGGGGGCGACGATCGCCGGCCGGGCAGGCTCTTCATGACGCGCGGGCCCTCCCTTGCCGATGCTTCCACCACCTCAGCCCGCGCTTCACGCGGTTCGGCAGTGTCGTGGCCGGGATCTCGCCCAGCGGCGTCACGGTCTCCCAGTCGATCGCCGCCCGTACCGCGTTCTTGAGGCTCGGCGCGGGGCGCTCGATCATCGGCGGCTCGGGCAGCTCCGCACCGTCGTTCGACCGCTCGTAGACCAGGTTGCCCAGCGACAGTATCATCCGCGGGCCAGTCACCGGAATCGACGCCGAGAACGCGCCGCGGTGGATCTCGACGGCCATCGGGTACTCGTCATCCCAGTCGGAAAACTGGATCTCGATCCGGCCGGCCTCGCGCGGGATCACCAGCCATCGACGCTCAGCCCGCCAGCGCCACCACCGCGCGATCGAGGTGAACGTCGCCCGCCAGACCAGCGAGGATTCCTCGACCACCCGCGCCAGCGCGGCCATCACCTCGGGCATCCGACCCAGCCGGCGCTCGGGGTGACCGTAGGCGACCGCCAACTCGCCAGCCGACAGTCGCGCCTCGACCACGCTCGCGAGATAATCACCGATCACCTGCCCCTCGCCGATCCCGGCCTCGATGAACAGACCCTCGCAGACCGGGTGCACCGGAATCTGCAACACCCGCGAGAAGCGATCGCCCTTCCAGGGGAAGAACGGATAGTCGTCGTAGCCAAGCTGAAAGTCCGACGAGTACCGGTAGCCGAAGTCCTCCATCACATCGTCGAGTCCCGGGCTCCACCGTCCGTGCGGGGCGGCGAACCCGGTCGCCTCGATGCCCCAGCCGGCCAGGATTCGGTGCGCCCGCTCGAGGTTGACCCGATTGGCCTCGGCGTCGCGGTAGACGTGGTGGAAATGACCGTGCGACTGCGCGTCGTGAGCCCCCAGGTCGCGCAGAACCGCCGGATGATGCGAATATGCGTGGGTGCTGACGAAATGCGTGCAGCAGTCAGCCAGCGGCTCGCGCGCCGCGGCGAAGCGGAGGTAGTCCTCGGGCACCGGCTCGTCCAGGTCGGCCCGGAAGCTGAACGCCGAGCGATACGGATACGGGAACGGTGCCAGGCGAACCCAGGCGCCGCCCGCCGCCGTCACCGCGCTGCGCAGGCGGCCGACCACCCGGCGCCGGATCGATGCCCGCGGCCGGCGCGCCACGCGCTCGCTGACCCGGTGGAACCCGACCGGCCACGAGGCCCGCGTCGCCCTGGTGTCGAGGAGCGAGGCGAATGGGTCCGAGAGCTCCTCGCGCCGGATCGCGTCCACATCGATCGCAACGTGTTCGGCGGTCAGCATCGACGCGAGCGTCGCTCGCGGCGTGACTCGCCCGTCGAACACGATGTACCGGCTGCCGCGGAACACGAACGGGTGCGCGTCACGCACCACCTCGAACGGCACGCCTTCCTGCGCCAGGACTTGCTCGAGGCCCGGCGGCGTCTTCCAGAGCAAGAGCGGCAGCGCGGCGGGAATCGGCGAGAAGAAGCCCTTCATGACGCGCCTCCCGGCGTGCGCGCCGCCCAGAGCACGAACAGCCGCGACATCGGCACCACGTTGAACGGAAATCGCCCCGCCTCGTCGCGCGAGACCGGATGCTCCACGCGAACCTCGGGAAACCATGCGCGAAGCCTTCGTCGCATCGACGCGGGCCGGAACCAGCGCTCGCGGACCGGTCCATTCGCCGGATACATCCACAGCCCTCGCCGCTCGTCCCGCCATTTCACCGCCGCCGCCGGAAGCCACGGCCGCTGTGCGTTCATCGCCAGCACGTTCTTGTCCACGATGACCAGGGTTCCTCCAGGCCGAAGCACGCGAGCGGCCTCGGCGAAGGCCGCGTCGAGCGCCGCGGGCTCGATGTGCTCGAAGACCTCGACCGCGACCGCCGCCTCGAATATCGCCGACGCGAATGGCAGCCGGCGCGCCGAGCCCTGCACCCGCTGGAGACTCGATCCGTCCGCCTGATCGAGCATCGCCGCCGAGACGTCCAGCCCCACCACCCGCGCGCCCCGCGCCGCCAGGACCCGGGCAAAGCGGCCCTTGCCGCACCCCAGGTCCAGCACGAGCCGGCCGTCCAGCGGCCCGAGCGCGCCCAGAATCGCCTGCGTGCGGGGGTCGTCGACGGCCACCTCGCCTTTGAACCGCGCGTGCAGGGCATCGAAGAGATCGGA
>JAKAUH010000467.1 GCA_021818605.1 Planctomycetota bacterium | reverse complement strand
TCGACGTCCGGCTCAGCGAGCGCCCGGCCGGAAGGGGTCGGGGATCGTCGACCGGGGCCATTCACCGATCGGGGCGAACTCCGCCGGTAGTGGCGACTCCGTTCGGCGACCTGACATCAATCGCCGGACGTAGTAGTACGACCGACGATTGAGCCCCGTCCGGCTGAGAGCCTGACCGGCTTTCGGCCGGCGGGATGCGTGGCTCACGGCTTCTCGCCGATGCGCTGGCGCAGGCGGATGAATTTCTCGCGCAGCTCGCCGCCGCCGAGGTCAGGGTGGAGGATCGAGGTGGCGTCGATGACGTTGATGGCGTCCCTGTACTGGCCGGTGTGGTAGTAGGCCAGCGCCAGGGCGTACTTGGCGTCGAACCAGGGGAGCGAGCCGGCCGCGCTGTTGCGGATTCTCAGGCGCTGGACGTCGATATCCAGCGAGTAGAACTCCAGCCGGCGATAGGTGTCTCCCAGGTCGCGGAGCATCCGGTCGCTCGATGTGTCCGGGGTGCCCTTCCACGCGGAGATCGAGCGGCGGGCGTCGATGTCATTGCCGACGAACAGGAGCGCGCGGGTCAACCGCATTTTTAACTCGATGAGCTGCTTTGGCTCGAACTTGCGGTCGATCGTCTGCACGGTCTCGAGCATCAACTTGAGGACCAGGCCGAAGCGGCGCTGGCGCAGGTCGGTGGTGGCGATCGAGGCGCCCTGATCCAGCAGGCGGATGGTGTCGAACAGGGCGCCTTGCTCGCTGGGGAGGTCCCAGTCGGGATGGGTCTGGGCCTCGCGCTCGGCCTCGATGTATCGGCCCAGTTCGACAAGCGCGACCAGTCTGAGCAGCCGGGCGTGGTAGAGGATCGACGGCCGGGCCGGGAGCCGGCTGACGCGCTCGCACAGGTCGCGAGCCGTCTCGGGCCGGCCGGCTTCGGGGACGAGGTTGAGCCGGGCCCGGGCGAGCATCAAGCGGGCCAAGGAATCCTCGGTCCTCGCCTGACGAAAGGCGGCGGCGAGGAGTTTGTCGGCCCGCGTGAAGGACTCGGCAAGTTGGCGCCGGTCGGGGTTGATGAGCTGGCGGTCGAGATCCTCGATCTCCACCGCGACGATCGCGAGCTGCGCGTCGAGCCAGCGGGGTGAGCGGGAGGGGATCGAGGCCCAGAGTTCGCGGGCGCGGTCGGGCTCGCCGGCGCTGAGTGCCAGGCCGCCGAGCAGCCAGCGGGCCTCGTCGGTGGCGGGATCCGCGGGGAAATCCTTGACCTGGCGCTCGAGGGCCTCCTGATAGGCAGACGCCGAGGAGCCCGGCTGGTGGTAGGAAAGCGCCCGGCCGCGGGCCAGGGCGCGGAGCATCCCGGCCCGCGCGCGGATCGCGCCGGCCGACGGGTCGTCGGCGACGCGCGAGAGCTCGGCGTCCGCCGGCAGGAATTTGCCCGCCTGGAAGAGGAACGCGCCGGCGCGCAGGCGGTATCCGGCGGCCTCGGTTTTTTTGCCGGCGCGGGCGGCGCCCTCGGCGGCCCGAGTTGCGGCGGCGGCCGCCCTGACCGGGTCGCCCGAGCGCTGAAATGCCTCGGCCAGTGCGTCCCAGTCGTCGGGCGGCTCGTCGGGACCGGGCTCGATGCCGGCCCGGGCGACTTCCAGGAGCGCCAGTCGCGACTCGGCCGACTGGCTGGTGCGCAGCCCGCGGACCTCGTGGAACAGTTCGCCGTGGATCTTCCGCCGGGCGTCGTCGGGTGGTAGCGAGGCCAACTCGGCCAGCAGGATGCGGACGCGCCACAGGCTTTTGTCGGCATCGTTGAGGTGCGACTTCGCCACGGCGTCCTTCGCCGCTTCGGGCTGCTTGCGGGCCAGGAGCAGCGGCACGCGGATGGCGATGATCTCGTCCTCGGGCGGCTCGGGCTTCGCCTGGGCCGCGGCATCGAGCTCGCGCCCGGCCTCGTCCGGTTTCCCGTCTCGCAGCAGCAGCTCGGCTCGCAGCGCATGCCAGAACCCGGCGAGGCCCAGCTCGGTGCCGGGCTTCTCCAGCAGCTTCATCGCCTCGGACTCGAGTGATTTGCGCGAGTCGGAGCCGGGCTTCTCCAGCTCGGCGCGGTCGGCGAGCGTCTGCGCCAGGCGGAATCGCAGGTTGTCGCCGAGCGTCGTGCTCTCGCCGATCGTGGTGATCGAGCGCAGGCGCTCGAGGGCGTCGTCGAGCAGCGCGATCGCCCGCTCGCGGTGCTGGGGGTTCCCCGGCTCGAACTGGACGGCCTGGACCCAGGTCTGGGCCTGCGCCCAGCGGAAGATGGCCGCCTGGAGCCCGAGCTGCCGGTCGGAGACGATCCCCGAGTTGTCGCGGATGAATCGATCGAGGATGGTGATCGCCTCGGCCCACCGGCTGCGCCGCACCTCGGGGTTGCGCGAGGACTGCGCGGCGCGGTCGAGGGTCGAGGCCAGGTCCTGCGCCAGGGCCTCGCGCCTCGCCAGGTCGATCCCGGGGTTGGCGAGCTGGCTCCGGATCGAGGCGACATGCTGCGCGAGCTCGGAGTCGCTCATCGGCTGCTGCGCGGCGAGGCTCGCCGTGAGGACCAGGACGCACCAGCTCATGACGACGGCCGCTCCCCTTGCTGCGGTAGACTGACGCTCGTGCACTCGACGTCAGTTTACCAGGACGGGGACCTCCTCGGGTACGGGTTCCTGGGCCTGGGGGTGGAAGAACGCCACGAAGATCGCGGTGCCCAGCAGGCCGAGGCCCAGCGGAACGAGGAAGATCTTGTGATAGGCCGCCAGGACGGCCGCGGGGGCGGCCGCCTCGTCGGGGAGGAAAAAGGTCGAGAGCCGGGCGGAGAGGAAGTTGCTCACCAGCGGGCCGACACCCAGGATCAGCAGGTTGAACAGGCTCTGGGCGCTGGTGCGCACGTCCTTGGGGAAGTTCTCGTCCACGAAGATGTACACCGTGGCGAAGAAGAACGCGTAGGCCAGCCCGTGCACGATGTTGCTGAGGATCACGAGCCAGAGCGTGCTCTGGTCGCCGATCGCGTAGATGCCGAACCGCACGACGTGGCCGAGCAGGCCGATGATCATGGTGGTCCGCCAGCCGAGGCGCTTGAGGACGACGCCGAGGGCCGCCATTGTGAGGATTTCGGCGATCTGGCCGATGCTCATGGCGGGAGCGATCCAGTTGCTGGCCAGGCCGATCTTGGGCAGGTAGCGGCTGGTCCAGTAGAAGTACTGGTTGTGGACCAGCGAGTCGAGGAAGGTGACGACGAATAGAATCAGGATGGCGGGGACCTTCAGCAGCTTCAATGCCTCGATCGGCGCGAACGTCGGTGCGGACTTCGGCGGAGGCGTGTGGGGCAGCAGCAGGCTGAACGCGGCCAGGACCAGCGAGGCAACGCCCGAAACGGTGAACGTGCTGGCGAGGGCCAGCTTCATGGCGGGCCCGGTCTTCAGGGTACCGAGCGCCTTGCCCATCCAGGCGACGAAGCCGCCGGCCTCGGCCATCGAGGGGACGCTGGCCCAATCAATGAGGATGAACACGAACGGCCAGGCCGCCGCGATCCAGCCGATCGTGCCCCACAGGCGGATGACTCCGAAATCCTTCTGGGCATCCTTGATATTGGCGAACGCGATCGAATTGGTGACCGCCATCGTCGGGACGTAGAAAAAGCAGTGCAAAAGCATCAGCGCGAAAAACGGCCAGAACTTTTCCTGGTACGGCAGCGCGAGCATAGCCACTCCGCCGATGAGGTGGCTGAAGGCCAGAAAGCGCTCCTGGGCGAAGTAGCGGTCGACGAGCTGTCCGCCGATGAACATCCCGGTGATCGAGGCGAGAGCGAAGGCGTTGAACGACCACTCGATCTCGCTGGCCTGGAATTTGAGGTAATCGGCGAGGTACAGGCCCAACAGCGGCAGCCAGGCACCCCAGATTACGTATTCCAGGAACATCATCACGGAGAGCTTGGCCTTGATCGCGGAGTTCATCTTCGGTGCTCGCGAGTCGGGGTCGTTCGGGGGGTATGTTCTCGGTCGTCGCCCGCGGCCGGCGCGGTCCGGCGGGCCTCAGAATCCG
>JAKAUH010000127.1 GCA_021818605.1 Planctomycetota bacterium | reverse complement strand
TCGATCCGCTTGCCGTAGGCCTGGCCGATCTCCTCGAGCAGGTTGGGGTAGTCCCGCTTGCGGGCCAGCAGCTCGCGGAGCAGTCGGAGTCCGCGCCCGTCGTCGCCGTCGATCAGGGCGCGCCGGCCCTCCTGAAAGAGCAGGCGGTTGACGCATTCGTCGAGCCCGGACCATTTCGGGTTGCGCATCCGCACCCGCGCGCAGCACTCGAAGGCTCGCGTGTATTCGCGTGACTGGGTCAGTCGCTCGGCCTCGGCGATCAGGATGTCCTCGAAGTACTCGATCTTCTTGATGCTCGACCGCTTGACGAGGAAGTCCCGGTTCTCGTTCTTCCCCGCCACGAGCAGGTGGATCTTGAGGATCTCGAGCGCTTCCTGCTCCTTGGCCTTCGCTTCCTCCTCGAGCTTTCTGGGATCGGCCCCGAACTCGATGGGCGTCGCGGCGTTGCGGCCGGTGCCCTTGAGCCGTCGCTCACGCTCCTTCCTGGCGTCGAAGACCGGCAACGGCCGCGGGCTGACAGGGTCGATGATGAGGATCGTGTTGTCGATCAGCGTGATCCGGTCGAAGGGCTCGGAGCGGAGCAATTCCTTGGCGCCGATGGGATCCGGCGGCGGCGTCGCGAGGTCCTGGCCGCGGGCGAGCGGCCCTCCCAGCGCGCCGGCGCCCAGGAGGCAGATCCACGCCGCGATCGCGGGCCTCAGGGGTGTCGGTCGGGGTCGGCTCACGGGTAAGCCTCCTGATCGGGTCGGGTCGGGTCGGGTCGGGTCTTCGCCGGAACCCGGCGACTGACGTCGCCGATTCGCCGGCCTCGACGGGTCGAGTCGGGTCGGATCGGATCGGGTCGGGTCTGTTCGGTCAATGGCTGAGCAGGTCGAGCGCCAGCGGGCGAATCGTGCCGCTCGCGACGGGGATCATGGCATCGCGGCCGGCGGCGATCGGGCCTCCGGCTGGCAGGATTCCCAGCGGGCGGCGGTCCATCGGGGCGCCGTCGGACCGGGCTCGCAGATGGAGCACGCCGTCGCTGGTCAGGATCACGAGCGACTGGCCGACGACCAGCGGCACCCCGGCCGACTCGGCGCCCAGCTTGATCGTCCACGACTTCTGGCCGTCACGGCTGAAGGCCATGATCCCGCCGGCACGGTCCATGGCGAGCGCGCCGTCGCCCAGCCCAACGGGCGAGCCGGAGATCGACGACTCGAGCGGCCACGCGCCGATCGGACTCAGGTCGCGGGCGGCCAGTGCGCGGACCTGGCCGTCGGCTGTCGCCACGAGCACCGCGCCGCCGGTGGTCGCAGGGTCGGCGACGATCTCCTTGTCGAGCGTGCGCTCGGCCTCCGCCACCAACCTCGGTACCGGCGTGGTCTTCAGCACCAGCCGGCGGACCCGGCCAACGTTGTCGGCGAGGATCAGGGTTTCGGGGTCGAGCCGTACGGGCGCCATCCAGGATCCCTGGTGGTCGCGGTCGAATTTGGGAACAAACGGCTCGGCCATGGATCGCCCGTCGGCCGGGTCGACGAGATAGAGGCGGCCGTCGGCGCCGGGGATGAGGATGCCGCCGTGCCAGACGAGCGGGTCGGCGGCCACCGTCGCTGGCAGCGTCAGCTCGCGCCAGCCGCCCGGGTGGGTGGGGTCCGGCTGCCAGAGGCTCTTGGTGAACGGCTTCGGCACCAGGACCTTCAACATCTTGCCGTCGCGCTCGACCCGCAACTGCCGGCCGGAGGGGAGCGCGAAGGCACCGTGACGAGGAATCCCGCCGATCACGAAGCCGCCGCGCGCGGCCTGGTCGTCCGAGATCGTGACCTCGCGGCCGTCGCGGGTGAGCATCGAGAACGCCGGGGGTGTGCCGACCCGAGCCAGCTCCGTGTGCCACGGGGCGCCCAGGACGGTCTTCCATGCCACCGAGCCGTTGTCGGGGTCGATGGCCCACAGCGCGGTCCCCTCGAGCTCGCGGTCGACGAACGTGGCGACCAGGTACTTGCCCGCCTTCTGGAACGGGCCCGACGCCGGGCCGGGGGTCTGCAGAGGAGCGTAGTCGATCGTGCCGTGCTCCGGGTCGAGCTTGTACTTGCCCGAGTGGCCGCACGCGGCCCAAAGCTCGCGCTCCGAGCGGCCAATGGCGTAGGCCGGGCCGGATCCCTTCTGGTCGGGGGTGAGCTTCGCGACCGAGCGGAACGGGTTCTTGCTCGTTTCCTCGCCCACGGCGAACGCCTCGAAGCCCATCCGGTCGCCGGTCGCCCAGACGAACGGGCCCGAGGCCGCGGGGGTCTGCCAGGTCCAGCCGGCGATCTTGATATCCTGGACGGGTTTGACCTTCGTCCCCTCCTCGTCGATCAGCAGGATCTGCCAGCGGCCGTCGGTCATCGCGTCGTTCTGGGGAACGACGAGCAACCGGCCGATGAGCGCCGGCGGACAGGGGATCGAATTATCGGCATGGCCGAGGTACTCGACCGTCGCGCACGACAGCGGGTCGCGGTTGAGGACCACGAGAATGTCCTGCCGGCCCAGCACATACAGGTGCCGGCCCGACTCGTCGCCGACCGGTGCGCGGGCCAGCGGGCGGCCGAGGGTCATCGTGGTCAACAGCTCGCCCGACTCCAGCGAGATGAAAAGGAGCTTGCCCGACGGCGCGACCTGGATGAGCTGGTTGCCCAGCAGCAGCGGCGGGTCGGCCACCCGTTCGTTGAGCTCAAGTCGCCAGACGATGGCTCCGGTGAGCGAGTTGATTCGGATCAGCTCGTTTGACCGCGCGTCGAAGGCGATCGCCGCGGGCTCGCCGGGGATCGGCTGGGGGATGAACGGCGCGGCCAGTCCCAGCGGGACCTGCCAGACCGGAGCGCCGTGGCTGGCGTCGAGTCCGTAGCCCATGCCGTCCGCCAGGGCGAAGACGATCGAGTCCGGGCTGGGCGTCGTCGGGGCGGGGTCGTAGGTCGTCCGCAGGATGACGCTCGTCGGCGGTCCCAGCGGGTCGGGCCGGGGCCCGCGCGTGGCCGGCTTCCGGGTGGTGTCGACCTTCACCGCCTTCTTGACCAGGTCGTTGGCCGCGGTCATCCGCTTGATCAGCTCGCGGTCCTGGCCAAGGTCGGCGTACTGCTCCAGCAGCGCGTCGCGCGACTCGTAGACCTTCGACGCCACGCCGTCGGACAGGGCCCTGTCCATGTCGGCCAGGAGCCTCGAACGGGTCTGCGCCTTTTTGACCGCGGCGCGGGCATCGGCGAGCTTGGACGGCAGCCGCGACTTGGTCAACTCGGCCGCCGCGGCCTCGCCGGCGATCTGGGCATGGAGCGTGACGGCCGACTCGGCCTCGGCCAGGGCCTTCGGGTCGGCCGAGTTGCGGGCCCGGTCGGCGAGGCCCTCGCCGATCCGGACGACCAGGTCGCCCAGCTCGGGCCGCTCGTCGCGGAAGGCCGAGGAGGAGGGACCTTTCTTGCTGAACTCCTCGAACATCGAGCGGGCCGCCTCGTGCGCCGAGGTCCACGTCGAGCCGCTCGGAGAGATGTACTGCCGGACATTCGCCATCGCCCGGATCACCCGCGCCTTGGGCGTGCGCACATCGTCCGGATTGGCGGCGACGAACTCGTCGAAGCCGCGGATCGCCGTGCGGTAGTCGCCTTCGTCAAACAGGCTCATCGCGTGGTTGTAGGCGCGATCGGCGGACATCCGCGCGATGCTTGTGCGGAGCCAGAAGCCCAGGACGACCAGGATGACCAGCAACCCGGCGAGACCAACGATCAGCGGCGAGCTGAGGATCTTCTCCTGCCCCGGCGCGCCCGTGTGCGCGCCCAGGCGGCGGAGGAGTCGCGTGACCATGCCACGGAAGCCGCCGGCGCCCTGGGGCTCGCCCCAGTCGTCGCCGCTTTCACTGTCCGCCTCCTGGCTGATCCCGGGGTCACGCGTCCAGTCTCCTTGCTGGACGGCCGGCCCGGGCCGGGCGTAGCGCGTCGGCCGGCCGCCAGCTTCGGGCGAGCCCTGGTAATACGTCGCCGGGGTCGTGGGCGGCGCCATGACGGCCGTTCGGCCCTCCTCGACCGGGCGGGCCGA
>JAKAUH010000289.1 GCA_021818605.1 Planctomycetota bacterium | reverse complement strand
GATGGCCCTGGCGCTGGGTATCTGGGGCCTTTCCAGCCGTCCGACGATGGCTCAGGATGGCGTCGGGTGCTTCGGCACGACCTGCATCGCCCCGATGCCCAGCCCGAAGACGATCCCCATCTATGCTTACGGCGGACCGGCTTACGGGAATACCGTTGGCCTGCCCGGCGCCTATGGCGCCCCGAGTATGGGTCCCGGCACGTTTGGGCTGGGCTACCCCGGCTTCGGCCTGGACTACACCGGGTGCCGCTGCACGCTGCACCAGGGCCATTTCCTCAGCGACCTGTCGATCCACAACTGGGGCGCGTACGTCTGCGGCAAGGAGAACATGTACCCGTACCTGGCGGATCCTTACAGTGATCCCTCGGTCCTGGGATTCTGGCCGCCCTATTCGGCTCCGCCTGCCGTGGCCATGCCTGGACCTGCCTTCACAATCCCCGGACTGGCGGCCCGGCCCGGCGTCCTGGGGATCGAGGAGGAGCCGGTGGCCGAGGCCGGCGGCGCCCGCGGCATGAAGGTCGCGAAGGTGCATCCCGGCACTCCGGCGGCGAAGGCCGGGATCCAGGCCGGCGACGTGGTGCAGGCCGCCAACGGCTACCAGATCCAGCAGCGCGGCAACCTCGCCTGGATCGTGGCGCACGCGGCACCCGACCGGATCGTTCAGCTCAAGGTCCGCTCGAAGCGAGACGGCCAGGTGCGTACCGTCAAGGCGGAGATGAACTGAGAGCCTGTGAAGGAATCGATTCCGAAGAACAGATAAAAGAGAGCGAATCGCTGCAAGCGGATACTTCGTATACCTTCATGCTGCTTCGCTCTCTGCTCTCTGCCCTTTTTAACGATTCTTTCACATTCTCTGATTCGACGAGGGGTGGCGCCGGCGACCGTCAAGGCCGACGCGCCGCCTTTTCGATGCGCCTGCCGGCCAGAAACGCACGCACGGCCTGCGTCGTGGCCGCTTCCAGCAAATTGGTCGCGTGGGCCATGGCCGTCTCGAGCGTGATCGGCCCTGGGCAGATGGAGAAATAGGCGTCGAGCCCCTCGGCAAGCGTTGCCTCGGCGCCGGGCCCGATTGAGCCGGCGAGGGCGAGGACCGAGCAGCCCAGCGATCGCGCGAGCCGGCCGACGCCCACGGCCGTCTTGCCGAAGGCGCTCTGGTCGTCGAGCGAGCCCTCGCCCGTCAGGCAGAGATCGGTGCCATCCAGCCGCGATCGCAGGCCGACGGCCTCGATCACCAGATCGATGCCGGGCTGGAGCCGTCCGCTGGCGAACGCGACCAGCCCGCCGCCCAGGCCCCCCGCGGCGCCCGAGCCCGGGATGTCGCGAACCGAGGCGCCCAGATCGCGCTCGACGATCCTGGCGAAGTGGGCGAGGTTTGCGTCGAGCCGTTCGACGATCGCGGGCGTCGCGCCCTTCTGGGGTCCGTACACGGCGGACGCGCCCGTCGGTCCGCAAAGCGGGTTGGTGACATCGCAGGCCACGGCGATCTCGACCCCCGCCAGCTCGGGACGCCGGGCGGACGCGTCGATGCGGTGCAGACGCTCGAGCTGTCCGCCGCCGGGGCCGAGCTCACGCCCCTGATCGTCGAGCAGCCGGAAGCCCAGCACCTGGCCCAGCCCGGCGCCGCCGTCGTTGGTGGCACTGCCGCCGATGCCGACGATCACCCGCCTCGCCCCGGCGGCGATCGCCGCCAGCACCAGCTCGCCGGTCCCGCGCGTCGTGGCAACCCTCGGATCCCGACAATCCGCCGGGACGAGCACCAGGCCCGACGCCGACGCCATCTCGATGGCCGCCGTCCGACCGTCGCCCAGCAGGCCGAAGACGGCCTCCACCGGCTCGCCCATCGGACCGTGCACGGTCGCCCGCCGAATGGAACCGCCAGTCGCCGCCACCAGGGCCGCAACGGTCCCCTCGCCGCCATCGGCCATCGGCACCCGGTCGATCGCGGCTCCGGGCGCAGCCCGGCTCACGCCGCGCGCCATGGCCTCGGCGGCCTCCGAGGCCGATAGGCTTCCCTTGAATTTGTCCGGGGCAATCACCACCCGCATCGTTGCCACGCCACGCCCGGGTCGATTCATGGGGTCTCAGTCGGTTCGTGGCGAGGCTTGATCGCCGCGCCCGTCCCTCTCACGCCCCAGCGAGCTTAATGAGCCCGGCCCGTGACCGTCAACGCTTCGGGATGCCCCGAAGCGCGGTCCGCCCGACGGCACGTTGATCGATCATCCAAATCGCCCGCTCAGGTCAGGCCGCGCCTGCCTCGTAAGACCGTCCCGGTGCCTGTGCCTGCGGCTGCGGCATCTCGAAGACGATCTCGTCCCGCTTCACCGACACGTCGTCAGGCGCGTGGATTCCGATCCGCACCGAGTTGCGGTCGATCTTCACGATCGTCACGCGAACATCCGGACCGATCTGAAAACTCTGGCCGAGCTTCCTGCTCAGGACTAACATGTCTTCCTCCTCCGTGAGGCGTCTCTCCAGGAACCGGGATGGCAACCGGGTCATCACCGTTCCCAACCAATGGCTCGGGATGTTGGTGAGAGCACCTTCCGTGCCAAGCCTTTTCGTGCTCCTGCATCGGCGACGAATCCCGCGAAATCGGGGGGGCGGTGGCGAGCCACGCGACCGCAGGGGTTGCCCGGAACGCGCCGATTAGCCAGAACTCGATGTAAAATCGGTCACGAATTGAAAATAATTCCTGAAGTCTGCGGCGTCGAGTCCCGAACTGACGCCTCCCTTGTAGAATCGTCCCTCGACTCGGAAAACTGGAGGGACTGGGAATTCCCGGAAGTCCGGAGCGGGCTCATGCGGTTGATAGGCTCGGGGTGGTCGGGCGGATCGGTCCGGACGCGGCTGGCGGCGACCCTGGCGGTGGTCCTCGCGCTGCTGGCCTGGCTCTGGCCGATCGGGATCGGCGGCAAGATGCCGGTCGGCGGGGACGTCACCCAGTTCTTCCTGGGATTGATGGGGTTCCTCAGCGATTTGCTGCACCATGGCGAGCTGCCGGTCTGGAACGACCTGTGGGGCTTTGGCTTCCCGGGGCTGGCCGAGAGCCAGATGGGGGTGTTCTACCCGCCGCACATGATCCTCTACGGGCCGGCGTTCACCGAGCTGATCCACAGCCAGGGGCCGCACACCGAGGCGGCGTATGTCACCAGCCTGGTGCTGCACACGATCTGGGGCGGGCTGGGGGCGTTCTGGGCGTCGCGGCGGATGGGAGTCTCGGCGCCTGGATCGGCGCTGGCGGCGTTCGCCTGGTCGACGGGCGGGTTCTTCGTGGTGCACCTGGCGCATCCCTGGGGCTACACGACCGGCGGGTGGATGCCCTGGGCGTGGGGCCTGTGCTGGTCGATCGTGATGCCCGGCCCAGATGAGCGGACGTCGCGATTCGCGCCGTTCCTGCTCGGCCTGGTGCTGGTGATGCAGATCCTGCCCGGCCACTTCCAGCTCGCGTTCCAGACCCAGGCAACGCTCGTCGTGATCGTCGCCTGGGCGATTCTGGGCCGGTGGTGGGCCGACCTGCGCCGGATCCGAAGTGGATCGGCGGAGTCCCTGGAGGGTCCGAGGCCGCCGCTGCGGCGTGCCGGCGTCGTGATCCTGACGATGGCGGCCGTGTTCCCCATGGCGGCGATCCAGCTCGTGCCCACGGCACGCCTGGCCGGGATGGCCAGCGGGCGCCGGGACTTCGAATACCTCTGCGGCTTCGCCGAGACGCCGCTGCACCTGGTCAACCTGGTCGCCCCGGGGCTGTTCCACCGCTCGACGGCGTGGCGGCCGATCGTCTGGAACCCATTCCACACCTCGCCCGAGGAGTGCCTGGCCTATATCGGGCTCGTGCCGCTGTTCCTGGCCGTCATGACAATCGTGCGTGAGTTCCGCCGGGATCCCGCGGTGCGGCTGCTGACGATCCTGGCCGTCGCGACGCTGTTCCTCAGCCTGGGCCCCTATGTCCCGGGCTTCCGCATGCTGATCGGCGTCCCTGGGTTCTCGTTCTTCCGGGCCCCGGCGCGATGGAGCCTCGCAACCTCGCTGGCGCTGGCGATCC
>JAKAUH010000348.1 GCA_021818605.1 Planctomycetota bacterium | reverse complement strand
CCGCATGGCCGAACGATAGGCGAGGACCATCGAGCCGATTGTCAGCGCCGCGAACAGCACGAGCACCGCGGCCGCCAGGCCCGCCACCAGGGGATTGCGCCGGACCCACCTCCCCAGACGCTCGACGGGTCCGATGCGGCGGGAGAGGATCGGCCGGTCCTCGAGGAACCGGCGGAGGTCTTCCGCCATCGCCCCGGCCGACGGGTAGCGCCGGTCGGGCTCCCGCGCGATCGCCTTCTCGATGATGGTCTCCAGGTCGCGGGGGACCGACGGCACGACCGACCGCAGGCGGGGCGGCTCCTCCTGCGAGACCTTGTGGATCAGCGTATTGTAGTCCGGCGCCTCGAACGCCGCCCGCAACGTGATCAGCTCGTAGAGGGTCAGGCCCAGGCTGTAGATATCGGCTCGCTCGTCGCCGCGCCCCCGGAATCGCTCGGGGGCGACGTAGCGCAGCGTGCCGACCAGGCTGCCGGACTGTGTCAGGTCCTCGGCGTCGGCGAGCTTGGCCAGCCCGAAATCCGCGATCCAGCCGGTGTCGTTGGAATCGATCAGCAGGTTCGACGGCTTGATGTCGCGGTGCAGGACCCCCTGGGCGTGCGCATACTGGAGCGCCTCGGCCACCTGCGCCCCGATCGACGCAGCCCATCGGTGCAACGAGAGGCGGGATTCGCCGTTGCCCGCGACGAAGGCCGGCGCGCCGATCCGGCAGGGCGCGGGCGCGGGCGTCGGCGCCGGCCCGTCGATCGGCGCGAGATCCGGCGCCGCGCCCTCCCATGCCGTCGGGATCGGTACGGCTGCCCATTCGGTGGTTGGCAGCACCGGCTGCGTGGGGACCGGCGGGTCGCCGGGCCGGTCGTGCGCCTCGGTGGACGCGAGCGTGCGGTCCCGCGCGGCGGGCATCGGACCGTCCGTCATGGGCGCGGTGGACCGGAACGTCCGGCTCGGGCCCGCCGTCACGCCGAGTGAAACGGTTCCGATCTCGCCGGCTCCGGCGGTTGCCCCAGGACCGCGGGCCCACCTCAGCTCCCGGATGACGATGTCGAGGCCCTTGCCGTCGATGTACTGCATCACATAGAAATGCAGTCCGCGATCCTCGCCCACGCCGAAGACCGGCACGATGTTGGTGTGGTGGAGGCGTGCGGCCGCACGCGCCTCGCGCTGAAATCGCAGGACCTGTTGAGAGGTCAGCACCGAGCCGGCCGGCAGCAGCTTCAGGGCGACACGCCGCCCGAGCGATTCTTGCTCGGCCTCGTAGACCTCGCCCATCCCGCCCCGCCCGATCAGGCGGAGGATCCGGTAGTCGCCGAGCCGCTCCGGCCGAGGCGGCTCCTCGCTCGCCCGGATTGTCTCCCCGGCCTCTTCCGTCAGTTCATTGTTCGGACCAACGATCGTGCGGGGGTCGTCCGGTCGCTGCTTCTGTTCCTGTGACGTCTCGCCAGTCGCCGGCGCGCGGTCGGGATAGAGCTCGGTGCACTCCTGCGGTTGGGGATCCTCCCGCCGCCGCCGACGTTCGCTGGTCTCGTCGACGATCCGCTCTACGAGTCGGTAACCCCTGTCGGTCGAGCCATCCAAGAGATCGGCTCCCGTTTCCTTCAGAGTGCCCGGTGGCTCGTCGGCAAGACTCGAAGCTCGGGCGACCGTGACTCATCTCACCCCTGCTCGGGCGAGCCCGGGCGGCTCCGCGGGCCGGCGGCCGTTGGTGTTTCCGGGGGATTCTCCGCCGGGATCTCGGGCTTTCTTCCGAACTGGTCATGTTCCCGCGGTCTACCCGAGGCACGCACCCGAACGGTCGAGGGCGTTCGCTCGGCCCAGCGCTCGCTTCCGACCTTTCCGATCCGCATCGCAGCGTCCGTGGATTCTCGCCGATCGAACGGCCCCGATCAAGAGCGGTGCTATTCTCGCGTGCTCCGGCATGACTGCTCCATTCGCCCTGGATCGGTCGGCGATCGATTCTCGACCGGCGAGGGACCACGCGCGATCGCGATCCATTGGCGAGCCGGAATCTGCGATTGATCTGGCGAGGGCCCGGCGCTACACCCTTGACGGCTGGCATCCCGGCGAGGATGTTATGCATGGCCGTGGGCTCCCCGATCCTCTGCGGGGTCCACCGGTCGATCCTGATTCTGGAATCGGGTCGAAAGGTCGAATCGAGGACCGACGCGACCGAGCCGGTTGGCTGGCCACCGCTGTTCTTGCAATGCCAGAGCCTGCCGCGCCGGCGGTCCTCGACCGAATTGCCGACTCCCGTTGCTGGTGCCGCGAGATCACCGATTTCGGACCGAAGTGTTTCCGGAAGGAGGACTCCCGTGGAAGATGATGAAGTCCAGCGCAACAAGGACAACGTCCGCCGCTTCTTCGAGTGCGTTTTCAACGAAGGGGACCTGTCCCTCGTTGATAAGATGATCGCTCCGAACTACACGTTCAATGGCCATCCCTCGCCGCCCGAGCAGACGAAGGAGTGGGTCGCCGGCCTGCGGCAGGCGTTCTCGGGTCTGCATTTCACCATCGACGACCTGCTGGGCGAGGGCGACAAGGTCGCCATCCGCTGGACCCTGGTCGGCACCGATGTGGAGAAGAAGGTGAAGTTGACCAACAGTGGGACCAACATCATCACCATCGATCAGGGCGGGCGGGCCGTGTCGAACTGGCAGAACGGCGGTACGCCCCAGGACCTCAAGCCCGTCACGCCGCCCGCGTCCTGAGCGCCGGCTCGCCGGTCGTCCCGCGCCCGGACAGGCCCCGCACCCGCGCGGACGCGCACCGCACCGCTCCGGTCGTGCGGGGCCGATCCAGGTCCGTCCACAACAAAGTCGCCATCCGGACCGCTCCGGCGGCCCGGGGACAGTCTCCCTGCGCAGTCGTGGTGTGATGTGCATGCTTGAAATTTCAAGAAAGGACGTCGCATGCGGAACTACAGATGGGCCGCGGTCCTGCTCGTGGTGGTGTCCCTCGATGCAAAGGCTCAGTCGGTCCCTTCCAAGGTCCAGCCCGACCCCGCGGCCGCGAAGTTCCCCGATTTCGAGTTCTTGCCCCTGCCCGCCAATTACCACGGGAGGGTCTTCCGCCTGAGCCAGCAGTACCCCGCCGCCAGGCCCGGCGCGGACAGGATGCCGGAGTTCTTCAAGATCGATTTCCAGAAGAACTGGCGCGATTACATGATGGCAGTCAGGAAATACTGCTTCGAGGGCAACATCACGCGCATCGGCGAGGACGTGGAAGATGGGTGGCGGGTCGCCGATCAGGATCCGCCGCGATGGTTCCACATGCCCTGGCAGCATTACGGGCCCCTCGGGCGCGAGGGTGTCCACGGGCTGACGCAGGAGGCGCCGGTTCAGCCCAGGCAGCTCGCGTGGACTCAGGTCTACACGGGCGGACAGACCTTCGCCGTGGGCTTCTTCAACGAGTTCGGCGGCTACACGATCGGCCAGGTCTGGAAGGACCACAACAACCCCGACGTCAGCAAGGCGTCGTTCCCGAACGGGACGGTGATCTGCAAGCTGCTCTTCGTCGACGTCCCGCCCGACCAGGTTCCCAGCCTGGTCCATCCGCTGATATGGACGGCCTACGTGCCGCCGGTGTATGGCGCGTCCGCGTCGACGCCCCGCGAGTTCAAGAAGCTGGCCCTCATCCAGATGGACTTCGCGGCCCGGGATCCCCAGGCGCCGACCGGCTGGGTCTTCGGGACCTTCCAGTACAACGGCGCGCTGAATCGCGCCAATCCTTGGGAGAACCTTGTGCCGCTCGGCATCCAGTGGGGCAACGACCCGGACGTGACCGCGAACGACTCCAATCCCCAGCCGGTCGCCACCCAGCCGAACCTTCAGATCAAGCAGACGATCATCAACCCCGACGCCCAGGAGCTGCCGCCCACGCACCTCGGCTGGAACGGGCGGCTCAACGGCCCGGTCGACAACCCGATGAGCTCCTGCATGAGCTGCCACTCAACGGCCTCGGTCCCCGCCCTCGTGGCCCTCAACCCGCTCTTCGAGTCCAACCCGTCCGCTCCCAGCTCGGCGGACTGGATGAAGTGGTTCCGGAACATCT